>DASUPM010000288.1:0-3902 GCA_036281095.1 Pseudorhizobium sp. | reverse complement strand
TCGTTGATCCCCACCAGGGACGATATGCGCCGCAGCTGGATGCCGATGTTGCGTGGCTCGACAATCGGTTCGTTCTTCGGCGCCCTGCCGGGGACCGGTCCGTCCATCGCCTCGTTTGTTTCCTATGCCACGGAGAAGCGGGTTTCCAAGGCGCCCGAGCGCTTCGGCAAGGGTGCGGTCGAAGGGGTTGTCGCGCCTGAGACGGCCAACAATGCCGCAGACCAGACGGCCTTTATTCCGACGCTGACGCTTGGCATTCCCGGAAGCGCGACCATGGCCCTCATGATCGGAGCAATGATGGTGCACGGCATTCATCCCGGGCCTCAGATGATGACTGAGCAGCCCTCGATGTTCTGGGGGCTGGTGATGAGCTTCTGGGTTGGCAACGTGCTGCTCATCATCCTCAACCTTCCCCTGATCGGGTTGTGGGTGAGGCTGTTGACGATCCCCTACCACCTGCTGTTCCCCGCCATCGTGATGTTCATCTCCATCGGAGCCTATTCGGTACGCTACAGCGCCTTCGACGTCCTGACCGTGGCGGGCTTCGGAGCACTCGGCTACGTGATGCGCATCTTCGCCCTGCCGGCGGCGCCGCTTCTGCTCGGCTTCGTGCTGGGGCCGCTGATCGAGCAGCATTTCCGCCGTGCCATGGTTTTGGCCCGCGGCGACCTTATGGCCATCGTCGAGCGGCCGATCAGTGGCGTATTCGTGATCATCAGCGTGCTTCTGCTCGGCTGGAGCCTGTGGTCGACATTCCGGCCTTCGAAGAAGCAGAAGCTGCTGGAAAGCGAGAACTGAAATCTGCCGTCAGCGGCGTCGGGTGCCGCCGCTGACGGACAATCAACAACAGCACTGAAGACGGAGGAGAAAACATGAAGATCTTTGCAGCAGCCGCTCTGGCGTTCGCGGCCGCAACGGGAACCGTGGTGGCACAGGATTTCCCGAACAAGCCGGTAACCATCATCATTCCCTACAGCGGCGGCGGTTCGACCGACCTGATGGCGCGTTCGCTGGCCACCGAACTGCAGGACATGTGGGGGCAGCCGGTCATCGTCGAAAACCGTGCCGGCGCCGGTTCCATGATCGGCACGGCCTACCTGTCGCAACAGAAGCCGGATGGATACACGCTGCTGGTGAATACCGCCGCGCATTCGACAGCGCCGGCCGTGCAGAAGGATCTGCCGTTCGACCCGAAGACGGATATCACGCCGATCGGCATGGTGGCGACCAGCCCTTATGTGGCGGTCAGCGGAGCCGCCGTGAAATCCGAAGGCTTCGACAAGTTCGTGGAAGAGGCCAAGGAGCGGCCCATGTTCTTCGCCACGGCCGGTGTGGGTAGCTCCAGTCACTTCGCGGCGGAACTGCTGATCCAGCAGGCCAACCTGCCGGCTGATGTCGTCCACTATTCGGGCGGCGGCGAAGCGCAGGTCAACCTGATGGGCGGCCATGCCGACGTCTACATCAGCACCACCGCGTCGGTCATGCCTTATGTCAACAACGGTCAGGTGAAGGCCCTTGTCGTCCTGGCGCCGGAACGCTTCGAACTCCTGCCGGACGTTCAGTCCAGCGGCGAAAACGGCGTCGAGGGTATCGAGATCGACGGCTGGCTCGGCCTGTTCGGCCCAGGCGGAATGGATCCGGCTCTGGTCGAAAGGCTCAATGCCGACATGAACAAGGCGATTGCCACCGACCGGTTCAAGAAGGTGTTGGAAGAGAACTTCGTCATCGCCGGCAAGACCACCGCGGCCGAATTCAAGGAGCAGGTCGAGAAGGAGATGGATCTCTGGGTCGGCCTTGCCAAGGACCGCAACATCGTTGCCCAGTAAGGGATTGCGGCCGGCTCCGCCCGGCCGCGACTTTCCCGAATGAACGAGAAATGAAGAAGGCCGGCGCGCGTGTGCCGGCCTTTTTGCTAGGGGGCAGTCAGCTCGTACTCTTCGCCATCCGGGAGCGGAACGGCGAAGGCGTTCAGCGTCATGGAAATCAGCGTGTAGTAGCCGCACAGGCCGACCAGGTCGACCAGACGGTCGTTACCCAGGATCTCGACGGCTTTCGCGTAGAGATCGTCAGGGATCTTTCGCTCTTGGGAAAGCGCGAACACGACGTCGTGCACGACGGCTTCCTCCGAGTTCGCGAAGGAAGGCGTTTCTCCGGACTTGAGGGAATCGACGATATTCTGGGCGAGACCCGCCTTCAGTGCAATCGGCTTGTGCGCCCACCATTCGAACTCCGACTGCCAGACGCATGCCATGCAAAGGATCGCCAGCTCGGAAAGCTTCGGTTCCAGGGATGAGCCGTAACGGCAATAGGCGCCGAGCGCCTGCGCCGCTTCCGCCAGTTCCGGCCGATGCAGCCAGATGGCCAGCGGGCCCCGGACCCGGCCCCGCGGGCCGGATGTGATGATGTCATAGACCCGTTTCTGTTCCGGGGTGAGCTTGTCCGGGTCGGGTGGTCCGAGGCGCATGAGGCACTCCTATCTGTTGTCGGCGAGGCGGATGGGGCGGCCGTCCAGCCAGCTCTCCAGGTTCTCGACGGTTTCGCGGTAGAATGCTTCGAACGTCTCCTGCACCGAATAACCGAGATGCGGTGTCACGAGGGCGTTGGGCATGGTGCGGATGGGATGGTCCGCTGCAAGCGGCTCCTGATCGTAGACATCGATGCCCGCACCTCTGATCCGCTTCTGATGCAGCGCGTCGAGAAGGGCCTGTTCGTCCACCAGCGGACCCCGTGCGGTATTGATCAGGATCGCATCGGGCTTCATCTGTGCCAGATCGGCCTGTCCGATGATCCCACGCGTTGTTGGTCCAAGCACGAGGTGCAGCGATACGACGTCCGCCCTGGCGAGCAGTACCTGCTTGTCGAGAAAGGTCGCCCCGGCCTCGCTTGCGCGCTCGGGCGTAAGATTCGGGCTCCATGCCACCGGTTCCATTCCGAAGGCTTTGGCAATGAGCGCCATCCGCGCGCCCAGCTTGCCGAGGCCGATGATGCCGATGGTCTTCCCCCAGAGCGCGTTGCCGAGGCGCGTCTGCCATGCGCCTTCCCGCATGGCGGCACTTTCCTCCGGAATGTGGCGCATCAGGCCAAAGATGAGGCCCCAGGCGAGTTCGGCCGTCGCATAGATGCCATTGCCGCTTCCGGTGGTGGTCATCACGGCGATGCCCAGTTCCCGCGCCCTTGCATAGTCCAGTGTCCTGTTCTGCCGGCCGGTGGCGACGATCGCCTTGAGATCGGGCAGTTGAGCGAGAAGCTCGGCGGGAAAGGCGGTGCGCTCGCGCAGCAGGCAAATCGCGTCGTATCCACGCAACTGCTCGATGCCCGCCTTGCCCGGTGCGATCGGCTCATGCAGGAAATCGACGTCGGCACGGGCCTGCACCTTCGACCATGACGCCAGCCGATGGGCGACACCCATGTAGTCGTCGAGGACGGCGATCCGGGGGCGGCGGCCGGTCGGCAAGGGACGGAAATCGGTCATGGCATGTCTCCTCGTGCGGATTTGCGTCGTCTCTCGTATTTGTTGATCAGCGCCACGATCCAGGGGATGTTCGGCATGAACAGGAAGATCCGCGTCAGATGGAAGGCGGTAACGATCGTCACGTCCTGATGCAGATATTTTGCGGTAAGCGCCATTTCGACCACGCCGCCCGGTGCCGCCCCGAGCACGACGAGGCGCCAGTCCATGCCCGAGAGATGGCTCATCGCGAGAGCAATGGCCGCACACAGGCCGATCAGCACCAGCACGGCGAGAATGCAGGCGAGCGTGAGCCTCCCGGCGGCGGTGATAATGTCCCGGCGGAACGTCGAGCCGAGCCATGAGCCGAGCACGATCTGTGCGACGGAGAGGACGATCGCCGGAAACGGCGAAATACCATGTCCGGTGGCAGCGAGCAGGGCCGTGAGTGTGA
>DASUPM010000287.1:0-2178 GCA_036281095.1 Pseudorhizobium sp. | reverse complement strand
CGGTTCATCTCCGCTCGCCGCGCGTAAATTTTGAAGACGCGCAACGCAAAGAGCCCATCATTGAACAGCGTCGACGTCTACAGTCAGGGCAGAAGCCGCGACAGCGATGCTGCGAGAAAACTGCCGGCCTTGTCCGCCCCTTCAATGGAAATTGTGTGAGGCAGACCAGGAACTATGACTGTCTCGACGGCGACGCCGAGTGCCCGAAGAGTGACGGCAGCCCTGGTGCTTTCAGTTGCCGGGATAATCTCATCCCCGCTGCCGTGTATCAGCAGAACAGGAGTACGCAGGGCTGGCTGAAGCGGCAGCGGCGAGGCAAGCCGTCCGGAGAAGCCGACTACTGCGCCGACCGGCCACCGGCCTGACGCCACCGCGTCGAGTGCCATGATCGTGCCCTGGGAAAAGCCGACGAATGCGACGCGATCTAGCCGGTTAGAGAAGTCGTTTTCCTCGATGATCGCCGAGACCACGGCATCGAAGGAAGACCGCGCGTCGTAAACTCGTCCAGCACGGTTTTCCTCTGTCACGCCTGCAACGCTGAACCACTGGTAGCCAGAACCGAAGCTGGAAGCGGCAGGTGCATTGGGGGAAGCAAAGGCTGCTCCAGGCAAGGCGGTTGTCCAAGCGTCGGCAAGCGGTGCGAGGTCGCTGCCGCTTGAGCCGACACCGTGGAGCATGATGACAAGGACATCGGCTGCGTTGGTAGACATCGTTTCCTCCTTCATGCCGTTGCGAACGGCAGTTGCGGGCCGACGGGAACGATTCCTGTCGGATTGAGTGCCTTGATCGAATAGTAGCCGCGCTTGATGTGGTCGATGTTCACTGTTCCTCGGACGCCGGGGATAGCAAGCACCGTCTCGACATAGCGGCTGAGACTTGAATAGTCCGCCAGCCGGCGCAGGTTGCACTTGAACAGGCCGTGATAGGCGGCATCAAAACGAATGAGAGTAACGAACAGCCGCACGTCTGCCTCGGTCATCCGGTCGCCGAACAGGAACGGGCCGCGGTTCTCAAGCCGCGTCTCCAGTTCGTCCAGCATTGTGAAGACGTCGGCGAAGGCTTCTTCATAAGCGATCTGGGTCGTCGCGAAACCCGTGCGGTAGACGCCGTTGTTGAGCATCGGGTAGATGCGCTCGTTCAGCCCGTCGATTTGCGCGCGCAGATCTTCCGGGTACAGGTCGATGCTTTCGTCACCGAGAGACCCGAAGCCTGAGTTCAGCATTCTCAGAATATCGGCGGACTCGTTGTTGACGATGGTACGGCGCTTCTTGTCGAACAGGACTGGGACTGTCGCGCGACCCGTGTAAATAGAATTGGCGCTCGTGTAGATCTCGTGGAGGAAGCTCGCTCCGTTGACGTCATCAAGGTCGGAGCCGGGATAATCGCCGAAACGCCAGCCCTGATCGGAAAGCGCCGGCTCGACGACGGACACCGAGATCACGTCCTCGAGCCTCTTGAGGGCACGCCCGATCAAGGTGCGCGACGCCCAGGGGCAGATCAGTGCGACATAGAGATGGTAGCGCCCAGCTTCAGCTTTGAACCCGCCCTCGCCGGTCGGACCGGCTTCGCCATCCGGGGTGATCCAGTTGCGGAAACCAGAAATCTGCCGAACGAAACCGCCCTTTTCGTCCGTCGCTTGAACCGGATGCCAGTCGGCCGTCCATTTACCTTCGACAAGCATGTTTTACTCCTTGATGTTCTTTTGCGTCGCAGGCGCGACTGTGATCTTGGTCCCCCAGGGATCAATGAGGGTCAGGCCGTCGTTCTCTTGTTGCGTCTGGGCGGTCCTGGCACAGAGCGCTTCCACAAAGTCGCGGGAGGATACGATCTCGACATTGGCGAGCCCGGTGCTCGGATAGGTGCGCGGACCGGCACCCCGGCTGTTCCAGATGTTGGTCGCCAGGTGATGATGGTATCCATCGGCAGCGTAGAACGTCCCACCGGGATAGCGTGACGTCACGGCGAAGCCGAGCACGTCGCGATAGAAGGCCTCCGCCGTCGGTATGGCACCCACCTGAAGATGAACGTGACCGACGGTCGCCCCCTCGGGAAAGCCATTCCATTCCTCGCCACCGCTGGCGTCAACCAGAGCGTCGATGTCGAGCGGGTCGCTCGGCATGTCGACCAGGCCGTCCTTCCATTGCCATGACAAGACCGGCCGGTCAGCATAGATCTCCA
>DASUPM010000286.1:0-13261 GCA_036281095.1 Pseudorhizobium sp. | reverse complement strand
GGCCGGTGGTTGCGCCGGATCGGTGAGCCCCAGCCGACCTTGTCGTAGCGGGTGTAGCTGTCTGCGCCCTTCTCCTTCGTCACGATCCATGCATGGCTGGAGACCGCACCCTTCATCCCTCCTGTTGTCGCGGAAAAGATGTAGATCGCGGCATCCTCGCTTTCAGCGGCCTCCGGCAGGATGTTGGCCGACGACCATCGCGCCTCGCTCCATCGGCCGGGGCGGTCCTGGATCGCCCACCAGCCGGCGGAGGCGAAGGTCGGCAGCAGATAGACGATGAAGATGACGAGAAGCAGCCGCTTCAAGGATTTCATTCGGGACCCCGTGCAAGTGACGCCGCAGTCGGCTATGAGCGATTGAAACCGATAAAGTCAGGGCGCACCAATGCAAAACCCCGTTACCGTCGAAGTCACCCGCGGCAATCTCGTCGAAAGCCGCCACCGCGGCATGGGCATCGTGGTCGACGGCGATGGACGCAGCCTGTTTTCCTTCGGCGATGTCGATAGCGGCGTCTTCCCACGCTCCGCCTGCAAGGCCATGCAGGCCCTGCCGCTGGTGGAGAGCGGCGCGGCGGATGCCTACGGTTTCGGAAACAGGGAGCTAGCGATTTCCTGCGCCTCCCATTCCGGCGAGGACGAGCATGTTGCCCTTGCCGCCTCCATGCTGGCCCGAGTCGGTCGCGACGTTTCGGCGCTGGAATGCGGGGCGCACTGGTCGTCGGACCAGAAGACGCTGATCCACCAGGCCCGTACCCTCGACAAGCCGACGGCACTCCACAACAACTGCTCGGGCAAGCATTCCGGCTTTGTCTGCACCTGCACCCATGCGGGCTACGAGGTCGAGGGCTACATCAATTACGACCATCCGCTGCAGGCCGAGATCCGCGGCACGATGGAGAGCCTGACGGGCGCCACGCTCGGCTACGACAATTGCGGCATCGACGGCTGTTCCATTCCGACCTATGCGGTGCCGCTCCGCGGCCTCGCGCACGGCTTTGCAAAGATGGCGACCGGCACCGGTCTCGACCCGATCCGCGCCAAGGCCTCGCGGCGGCTGATCGAGGCCTGCATGGCCGAACCGTTCTATGTCGCCGGTACAAAGCGCGCCTGCACGAAGCTGATGCAGGCGGCGCCGGGCCGGATCTTCGCCAAGACCGGGGCGGAGGGCGTCTTCGTCGCGGCACTTCCCGACGAGGGCATCGCCATGGCGGTGAAATGCGAGGACGGTACGACGCGTGCCGCCGAAGCGATGATCTTCGCGCTCATCGCCCGCTATCTTGAGAAGGACAACGACGCTCGGGAAACGCTCATGGGCATGGCCAACCACGCGATGAAGAACTGGAACGGCATTCATGTCGGCGACGTCCGCGTGACGGATGCGCTTTTCGCCTAGCGGCCGGGACCTGCCGACAGGAGAGCTTTCCGGGGAGAAGGGTTGATGAGGTTCTCCCCGGCGCCAGATGATGGACGAGAGAAAACGGAGGAGACCGATGTATACGCTGTTCTATTCGCCGAATGCCTGCTCGCTTGCCAGCCATATCGCGCTGGCGGAATCGGGGCTTCCCTACGAGGTGCGCCGGCTGAACTTTGCCGAGAACGAGCAGCGTTCGCCGGAATATCTGAAGCACAATCCGAACGGCCGGGTGCCGGCGCTGGTGACGGAGAAGGGCACCCTGATCGAAAGTCCGGCGATCCTCGCCTTCATAGCCCAGGCCGCGCCTGAGGCAGAGCTGGCGCCGCTCGACGATCCTTTCGAATTCGCCCGCATGCAGGGCTTCAACAGCTTCATCGCCTCCTCGCTGCACGTTGCCTATGCGCACAACAAGCGAGGTTACCGCTGGGCGGACGAACCGGAGGCGCTCGAAGCGATGAAGCGCAAGGTGGCGCCAAACATGCGAATGTATTTCGGCATGGTCGAGAAGGAGTTTCTCACCGGGCCTTACGTGCTCGGAGGCAACTACTCCGTCGCCGATCCCTACCTCTTCACGATGACCGACTGGCTGGACGGCCTCGGCATAGACCTGGAGGAATTCCCCCGTGTCGCCGATCACTACCGTCGGATGAAGGAGCGGCCGGCAGTGCGGCACGCGCTCTCCGTGGAGCGACCGGTGGCCTGACGTCACGCGCAGCGGGGGAGATAGGCTTTCCGCGCGCGGAATATCTCCCTGCTCGAATGCGGTGATCGAGGGAACGGAAGGTCGGCGACCTGCCGCGCCGTCATGGCGGTTATGTCCGGATGGCGCAATGGATCCTCGGATGACGGAGGAGGCACATCCAGTTCCGCGAGCCAGCGCAGGAGAGTGGAGATTATCTGAAGCTGAAGCATGACGGTAACCTCGTGAGTGGTGATGTCTATGCCTGCGCAGCTTCGCGCTTCCCTTCCTGAAGATCAATTGAGTTCTTCAGCGGCCTGCTATAGAAAAGCTATATGAACGACCTGAACGCATTTCATCTGAACGGCTTGCGCGCACTGGAGGCGGTGGGCCGTCTCGGCTCTCTTCAGGCCGCGGCAAATGAGATGGGTGTGACGATCGGGGCCGTGAGCCAGCAGGTCATCAAGGCGGAAGCGCAGCTTGGTCAGCCGGTCTTCCAGCGTCTGCCCAAGGGCATGGCCCCGGTGGAGGCGGCGCGACCGATGCTGGCGCGGCTGACGGAGGGCTTCCAGTCTCTATCGCAGGCCGTGGCGCTCGGCCGCCTGCGCGACGAGAACCTTCTGACGATCTCGGTCGCTCCGGTCTTCGCCGCGCGTTTCCTCGTCCACCGGCTCGACCGCTTCTCGCGCCAGCATCCGCAGATCCGGCTTCGCATCGAGGCGACCACCACGCTTGCCGATCTCGGCGCCGGCGACGTCGATCTGGCCATCCGCGTCGGGCGTGGAACATGGCCCGGCGTCGATGCCGAACTTCTGATGGAGCAGCGGGTCTTTCCCGTCTGTGCGCCGTCGCTGGCCGCTCAGCTGAAGTCGCCGGCCGATATCCTGAAGCTGCCGGCGATCATCGACGGGCCCTCGCTGTTCTCCTGGGATATCTGGCTGGAGGCGGCGGGGCTCGCCGGCAGCCGGATGGATACCCGCCATGTCTTCAACGACGCCTCGCTCTGCCTCGATGCCACGATCGGCGGCCAGGGCGTGATGCTCGCCTGGCAGACGCTGGCGAGCTTCGCGCTGGAGCAGGGCAGGCTGGTGAAGCCGTTTGCGATCGAGGCGAGAACCGGCATGGGCCACTATCTGGTGACCCGCGCCGGCACCCGGCTGCCCGCCAAGGTGCGGGCATTCCGCGACTGGCTGCGATCGGAGATGCAGACGGTCGACCGGACGGTGCTCAGGCCGGTTCCTGCAGCCGCTTCTCCCACATCGCCTTGAAGGCCGGGCGCGTCTGGCAGGCTTCGAGCCATCCCTTCAGCGCGGGGCGGCCGGCAAATAGCGGCACGTGTCCCTGCGCGTATCGCACGACTTCCGCCACCATGACGTCGGCGGCCGTAAAGCGGCTTCCGACCATGTAGTCGTTCGCGTTGAGATGCGCTTCCAGCACGTCGAAGGGCCGTTCCAGGCTCTGCGCGGATGCTTCGATCCTTACCTTGCCTTCCGCCGTCTCCGACTTGCCGTCGCCGATGGTCTTCTGGATATCCAGCGCGGCCGTCTCGATGCCGGTTGCCGCAAACAGCGCCCACTGCACCATCAGCGCGTCCTCCTTCTCGTCCTTCGGGCCGAGGCCGCCGCCGTATTTCCGGGCGAGGTAGAGCGTGATCGCGAGCGACTCGTGCAGTATGAACCCATCGTCGTCCATGGACGGAATGAGGCCCATCGGGTTGACGGTGAGAAATTCCGGCGACCGGGTGTTGAAAGGGGCGATGGCGGCCGAAGGATCCGGCAGGCGATAGGCCTGGATGACCGGTTCGTGGCGATAGGGGAGACCAAGTTCGTCGAGCAGCCACAGGGGCCGGGTGGCGCGGGAGCGGTAGACCCCGTAGATCGTCAGCATTGCAGTCCTCCTGAAGATTCGGCCCGCACGCTAAGGGGCAGGAGGTGCAAACGGAAGATCGTTCCGCGTTGTCCGGCCATGAATTGTTTCGATGTGTCAGGCGACGCGGTTGCCATCGATGGTCAGGTGCCGGAAGGCCGCATCGCCTCCGGCCATCTCGGGGGTCGACGCATCGTGCCAGCGAAAGCCGATGATGGCTCCCTCCTGCATCCCCTCGAAGATGTTGTCGGTGATGAGCGCGCTGCCGGCATCCTCGACGACCGAGACGGCACAGCCGATCCGGGAGGCGCGGACGATGTTTCCGGTCACGGAGACGTTCCGCAGGTAGGGGCCCCAGCCGACCAGCAGTGCGAAGCGCGGGACATTCTCGATCAAATTGGCGGAAACGACCGTATCGGCTTCGACGCCGATGCCGATGCCGAACCCGACGCTGTCATGCACATACGGGCCGGTAGCCGAGATGTTGCGGACGATGTTGTTCGCCACGATGGCCATCCGCCCGCCCTCGTTGAAATTGGCGATGTTGATCCCGTTCGCTGCCCCGTCGATGAGATTGCCGGTGACGATCGCCCCTTCGAAGCCGAATTCCGAATAGATCGCCGTCTCGCCCGAGCGGAAGCACTGGTTGTCGGAGATCTGGACGTTGGACGACCCGTTGGCCCGGATCGCCGTGAAGGCGCTGTCGCTGATCTGGTTGCCGGAGACGATCACGCCGTCCGCGCGGTAGAGATTGATGGCGTTGCCGAATTCGCCGGTGCCGCCGTAGGTGGCACCGGTTGCGCTGATGCGGTTTCCGGAGACGATCGAGCGGTCCTCGCCCTTCCGGCTGCGGTGAACCAGGATGCCGCCGTTGCCGCAGGCGCGGATCGTGTTGTCGGTGATTGCGAGCCCCGTGCTGTCGATCGCGTAGAGGGCATATTCACCGATGTCGCTTATCCGGCAGCGTTCGATGCGTCCGCCGCAGCGCTCGATCTGCACCGCGGTCTTCGCGCATCCCCTGAATTCGCAGTTGTCGATCCTGAGATCCGCGACATCGCGCAGGTGAAGCAGTCCCGGCACGTCCTCCGGCAGCGGCAGTCCCGCTCCGTCGATGGCGATGTTGGACAATTCGATGCGGCTTGCCCCGGCTTCCGATGAAAGGAATGACCGGCCGCCGGAAAAGACGATGGTCGTCGCTCCGGCGATGCCCGACAGGCGGGTGCGGTCGGGCAGGGCGAGATCGCTCACCTGATAGCGCCCGGGCGGGAGGAACACCCACTGGTCGGTCGCTCTCGCCTGGTCGATCAGGTCCCGTAAGCGGCGGGTCTGGTCTTCCCCGCTCGCGGAAGACAGTCCTGCTGCGCCGGCGTCGATCGATCCGCGTAGGTCGGTGAGCGAAAGAGCGGGCGCGGACCATGCGGGTCGTCCGGCAAGGCCGTGGCCGAAGACGAGGGCAAGGGTCGTGATGGCATTCCGCCTGGTGATCATTCCCCGTCCCTCTGGAGCGTCCGTTGCCGGTACACGTAACGGTCGCCTGCTGCGCAAATTTCGCGCAAGCTGCGCATTTTACCTCATTGTATTAAAGAAGATTAAGGAATTACCCTTCATTATCCCGCGAACAATAGCATTTCATCGTCGGCTCGAGTGATTGGGAGACATCGGATGGGGAGTCCCGTGTCGCATGACGTGCATCCGCAGCCTGCCGCGCCCTCGCTGGAGGAGTTGTGCGAGCGGCTTCTGAAGGTCTCGGCGGAAAGCGGTGTCGAAGACGCCATCACGGTAATCAACGAGCTGACGGTGTCCTCGCTGATCGACCAGTTCCCGGATTTCATCTACGTGAAGGATCGCCGCAGCCGCTTCGTGCTGGCCAATGCCAGCACCGCCCGCGCCAACGGCGTCTCTGCCCCTTCCGATCTCTTCGGCAAGACGGACCTCGATTTCTTCGACGCCGAAGCCGCAGAAGAGCTGTTTGCGGCGGAGCAGGCGGTGATGTCCAGCGGCGAGCCGATATCGGACATGGAGCATCAGCTCGTGATGCGGGGCGGGAGCCTCCGCTGGTTCCAGTCCACCAAGTCGGCGCTGCGGGATGCGAACGGGCGCATCGTGGGCCTCGTCGGCATTTCGCGCGACATCACCGAACGCAAGCGTCAGGACGAGCTGCGGCGCGGTCATGCGCGCCTGCTCGACATGATCGCCCGCGGCCAGCCCCTCGACAGTGTGCTTCATGCGCTGGTGACGCTGGTTGAGGAGGAATTGGACGGGGTGACCGCATCGGTTCTCCTGGCGGAGGAGGGCACGGATCGCCTGCGGCATGGAGCCGCTCCCGGCCTGCCCGAGCCCTATCGTCGCCTGATCGACGGGCTTCAGATCGGTCCGCGGGTGGGCTCCTGCGGCACGGCGGCATGGCGGCGCGAGCCCGTGATCGTCAGCGATGTCCTGAGTGATCCGCTTTGGGAAAACTATCGCAAACTTCCGTTGCGCTTCGGCTTCCGCTCCTGCTGGTCGACACCGATCATTTCCGCCGAAGACACGCTGCTCGGAACCTTCGCGCTCTACTCCAACGCCGTGCGCGAGCCGACGGCGCTCGAACGTGAACTGACGGCGATGGCGACCGATATCGCCGGGATAGCCATCGAGCGCACACGGGCCGAGGCTCGCATCTACCACATGGCGCATCACGATCCGCTGACGGGCCTGCCCAACAGGGCGCTGTTCTGGACCCAGTTCGCCCGCTCCCTGGGTACGGCGCGGCGCGAGGGCCGGCGGATCACCGTCACCTATCTCGATCTCGACAACTTCAAGGAGATCAACGACACGTTCGGCCATGCCGCCGGCGACGAGGTCCTGAAGATATTGGCGGCGCGTCTCGGCCAGTGCATCCGTTCGACCGATCTTCTCGTCAGATTGGGCGGAGACGAATTCGCCATCGTCTTCAGCAATCCCGGGTCCGATCCCGGCGCCGGCGTCCTGAACCGGCTGAAGGATCTGCGGGCCATCATCTCCCGTCCGCTGGAGATCGACGGCGAGACGATCCAGGTGACCTGCAGCATGGGCGTCGCGGTCTTTCCCGAGGACGGCGACACGCCGGAGACCCTGCTCCTGAAGGCCGACCGGGCGCTCTACGCGGCCAAGGGGGAAGGACGCGATCGCCTCAATGTCTGGCGGGAACACATCTAGCCTCCATCCTCCCGCCGGAAGAGTTGACGGGGGAGGCCGGCCGTCTTCTATCCGCCGATCGCCGCCCTATCTTTTCCGGCATGAAACCAGAGGCGCTGCTTCACCCCACCCCGGCCGGGCTGTTCTGCCCCATCGGTAATTTCCATGTCGATCCGGTCCGGCCCGTGGAACGGGCGCTCATCACCCACGGCCATTCCGACCACGCCCGCGCCGGCCACGGCAAGGTGCTCGCCACGCGGCAGACGCTCGACATCATGCGCATCCGCTATGGCGAGGATTTCTGCGGCGCCGAACAGGCGGTGGATTTCGGCGAACGCGTCGATATCGATGGCGTCGCCGTCTGCTTCCATCCGGCAGGTCACGTGCTGGGCTCGGCGCAGATCCTGATCCGGAAGGACGGACTGCGCATCAACGTGTCCGGAGACTACAAGCGCGGCAACGACCCGACCTGCGCGTCCTTCGAGCCGGTTGCGTGCGACGTCTTCATCACCGAGGCGACCTTCGGCCTTCCGGTCTTCCATCACCCCGATCCGAAGGGCGAGATCGGCAAGCTCCTCACCTCGCTGAAACAGTTCCCGGAGCGCAGCCACATGGTCGGCGCCTATGCACTCGGCAAGGCGCAGCGCGTCATCCGCCTGATCCGCGACTGCGGCTATCACGAACCGATCTACATCCATGGCGCGCTGGCCAGGCTCTGCGGCTACTACCGGGAACAGGGAATCGAACTCCGCGAGATCCGTCCGGCGACCATCGACAGGAGCAGCCCCGAGCAGTTCCGCGGCGCCGTCATCGTCGGGCCGCCCTCCGCCTTCCAGGATCGCTGGGCACGCCGCTTCAACGAGCCGATGATCGCGTTCGCCTCCGGCTGGATGATGGTGCGCCAGCGCGCCAGGCAGGGCGGCGTGGAACTGCCGCTGGTGATCTCCGACCATTGCGACTGGCCGGAACTTCTCTCGACGATAAAGGAGGTCGGCCCATCCGAGGTCTGGGTGACGCATGGCCGGGAAGAGGCGCTGGTGCGCTGGTGCGAACTCCAGGGCATCCCCGCCCGCCCGCTGCATTTGGTCGGCTACGAGGACGAGGGGGATTGATGACCGTGATGTTCCGCGCTTGCCCCTCACCCCGCCTCCGCTTCGCTCGGCGCACCCTCACCCCGCAAGCGGGGCGAGGGGAAGCGGAGACGGTGCGTCATATCCCTTCTCTCCGCCTGCGGGGAGAAGGTGGCGGCAGCCGGATGAGGGGCGCATCGGAATGAAAGCCTTTTCCAACCTCCTCGACCGCCTCGTCCTGACACCCTCGCGCAACGGCAAGCTGAAGCTGCTGGCCGACTATTTCCGCGACACGCCCGATCCCGACCGCGGCTATGGCCTGGCGGCGCTCGCCGGCACGCTCGACCTCAGGAACATCAAGCCGGCGCTGCTCCGCGATCTCGTGCTGGAGCGGCTGGACCCGGTGCTTTTCCAGTATTCCTACGACTATGTCGGAGATCTGGCGGAAACCATCGCGCTCGTGTGGAACGGCGGCGAGAAGGACAACACGACGGACGAGGAACAGCCGCGTCTCGGTCACGTCGTGCAGTTGATGAATTCGCTCGGGCGGACGGAGGTCCGCGCCGCCGTCCGCGACCTGCTCGACCACCTCGATCCATCCAGCCGCTTCGCCTTTCTGAAGCTCGCTACCGGCGCATTGAGGATCGGCGTCTCGGCCCGCCTGGCGAAACAGGCGTTGTCGGACATGAGCGGCCCCGGAGAGAACCGGAAGGATGTGACGGAAATCGAGACGCTCTGGCATGGCCTCTCTCCGCCCTACGAGCCGCTCTTCGCTTGGCTGGAGGGCAGGGCGGAAAAGCCGGTGCTGGCGACGCCGGCGATCTTCCATTCGGTCATGCTCGCCAATCCGGTGGAGGAGGGCGATCTGGAAAAGCTCGATCCCGCCGATTACGCCGCCGAATGGAAATGGGATGGCATCCGCGTCCAGATGTCGAGCTATGGCGGAACGAAGAAACTCTACTCGCGCTCGGGCGACGACATCACCGGCGCCTTCCCCGATGTCGTGGCCGCGATCAATTTCGAGGGCGTGGTGGACGGGGAACTGCTTGTCGGCGGCACGATGCGCTCCAACAGCCCGACGCGCACCTTCTCCGACCTGCAGCAGCGGCTCAACCGCAAGACGGTGACGAACCGGATGCTGGACGATTATCCCGCCTTCGTTCGCGCCTATGACCTGCTCTTCGAAGACGACGAGGATATTCGCGCGCGCACCTTCTTCGAGCGGCGGGACCGCCTGTCGAACGTGATCGGGGATGCGCCGCACGACCGTTTCGATGTTTCCGATCTCGTGCCGTTCTCGGACTGGCAGGAGCTCGACCGGCTGCGCATCGATCCGCCCGATCCGGTCATCGAGGGGGTGATGATCAAGCGCAAGGACAGCCCTTACCAGGCGGGACGTCTCAAAGGGCCGTGGTTCAAGTGGAAGCGCGATCCCTACAATATCGATGCCGTGATGCTCTACGCCCAGCGGGGCCACGGCAAGCGGTCCAGCTATTATTCCGACTTCACCTTCGGCGTCTGGGCCGAAACGCCCGACGGCGAGCAGCTGGTGCCGGTCGGCAAGGCCTATTTCGGCTTCACGGATGCCGAGCTGGAGGTCCTCGACAAGTTCGTTCGCGACAATACGGTGGAGCGCTTCGGCCCGGTACGGGCCGTGCGGGCGGAAGCGGATTTCGGCTTCGTGCTCGAAGTTGCCTTCGAAGGCATCAACCGCTCGACCCGCCACAAGTCCGGCGTCGCCATGCGCTTTCCCCGCATCGCAAGGCTGCGCGCCGACAAGCTGCCGCGCGATGCCGACCGGCTCTCGACGCTGACGGCAATGGTTGATGCCAAGGCGCCGGGGGGATAGCCGAGGCGCCGTGAGAAAAGGCCGCGGCTTCCTCAGTTCAAGTAAAGTCAGATCTTCTGAAATATGACATAACGTCTTATACTCTGGATGGCTCAATCGCTCCCGAACATTAGTGACTGGTGGGCCGCTGCGCCCGCCATGGCGCCGTCTCCGACAGCCAGTGCCACGGAACCGGCCGCCCGCGCGGCATCGCCGCAGGCGAAGACGCCCTCCACGCTGGTCGCCTTCGTCGGCGAAGTCTTGACGAACGGACCCATCGGACCTTCCTCCATCTCGCAGCCGAGCGCCGTTGCAATAGGCGAACTCGGCTCGGTCCGCGGCATCACGAAGAGCCCGCTGAAACCCATGCGCTTGCCGTATTCCAGCGTGACGTCCGCTTTCCCGCTGATCTCGGTCACGGCGCCGGGTTCGATCCGCACGTCGCGCCGCTCCAGTTGCGCCAATTGCTCGCCGTCGGGCTCGAACCTGTCGTTCAGGAGAAGTGTCGTGCTGCCCCAGTCCGGCAGCATCAGCGCGTGATGAAGGGACAGGGGAGAGACGGCGATTACCCCGATCCGGCCCTGGTCGAGTTCATAGCCATGGCAATAGGGGCAGTGGAAGATGGACTTTCCCCATCGCTCCGCAAGCCCCGGAATCTCCGGAAGGTGATCGATCACGCCCGTGGCGAGCACGAGGCGGCGGGCCTCGTGATGCAGGCCGCCGGCGGTGATGCGGAAGCCGGAGGGCGTGCGGCTTGCCTCGGTGGCCTCCGCGTCCTGCCACTCGACGGTCGGATAGAGCATCAGCTGGCGCCGGGCTTCCGCGGCAATCGCATCCGGCGTCTCGCCGTCGCGGGTGAGGAATCCATGCGAGTGCGAGGCGAAGCGGTTCCGTCGCCTGCCGCCGTCGATCACAAGGATCTTCCGGCGCGCGCGGGCGAGCTGGAGGGCGGCGGAAAGGCCGGCATAGCTTCCGCCGATGATGATCGCGTCATAAGGCATCGGGATGTCCTCGCTGGTTTCGACACAACATAAGTTGCATGAAATGCCGGAGTCAATCCTGTAACTTATGTTGTTGCGTGGTCGGCGCCGTGCTATGTTTCGCGAAAGAAGGAGATCCGATGCGCCGCGACAGCCGCCTCTCTCGCATGCTGCATGTTCTGATCCACATGGACCGCCACCAGGGGGCGGCGACCTCGGAAACCATTGCCGCCATGCTCAATACCAACCCGGTCGTCGTGCGCCGTACGATGGCGGGGCTTCGCGACCGGGGCTACGTTCGTTCCGGCAAGGGGCATGGCGGCGGATGGAGCCTCGCCTGTTCGCTGGCGGATCTCACGCTGCTCGATGTCTACCGGGCCATCGGAGAGCCGCCCCTGTTCGCCTTCGGTCCTGCCTGCGACAGGCCGGAATGCCTGGTGGAACAGGCGGTCGATGCGGCGGTAGCGGATGTGCTGAAGCAGGCGGAAAACTTGTTGCTGGAGAGGCTTGCGAGCGTCACGCTCGCCGATGTCGCTGCGGACTTCGACGGGCGCATGGGCAGCCTGACCGGACATTCCTGTCAGTCCCGCAAGGCCGGCTGATCCTCGACGGTAGGCATTGGTGCCGTCTTTACGCGGTGGTATCATCTGCCCGTCAGGAGGATCCCGTGATGCCGGAAACGATCGAGCCGCTGCTTCGTGATCTGCTGCTATGGCTGGGGGAGGAGGGGCGACCCTACCCGGAGGTGATGGATGCCTGGCGGACCTCCTGTCCCAGGCTTCCGGTATGGGAAGAGGCGAACGAGCGTGGCCTCGTCGTTCGCAGCGGCAATCCGGGCCTGCCGACCGTCAGGGTCACCCAGGCCGGCCGGAACTTCCTCCAGGCCAATTCCCTGACGGCCTGAAACGCTCTCGACGCCAGCTTCGCGCCAGCCGCGCACGACATGGTGGGCCAGATACCATCTTGCCGGAATCGGGTCGTCATGTCGTTCTTGTCTCACTCACTGCGCCGAACCGTGTCCATTCTGGGTGCTGCCGCCGCCGCGGCATCGCTCAGCGGCTGCATTCTCGTCACCGATACCAGCCGCATGAATCCGGACGTCTTCGTGCAGGAAACGGCGCCGGTCTTTTCCGTGCCGCCCTATGCCGACCCGCCGACCAATCAGCCGCCACCGATGCCGGGGGCGATCCCGCAGAGGCGTCAGCTCTACCCCACCCACTTCCACCAGACATACCGCCAGACCTACGGCCTGCCCGTCTCCAACCCGATGCACCGCGTCATCTACGGCATCACGAACGATGGCGGCCACACGCTGCCGGCCATTCCCTATTCGCGGATCGACAGCCGTTTTCTGCGCCAGGAAGTGTCCTATGAGACGACGGAAGCCCCCGGCACCATCGTGGTCGATACCCGGCAGCACTATCTCTATCTCGTGCAGCCGGGCGGCAAGGCGATCCGCTATGGCGTCGGCCTCGGCAAGGACGGCTTCGCCTGGTCCGGCCGCGGCACGATTCAATGGAAGGCGAAGTGGCCGCGCTGGACCCCGCCGGGCGAAATGGTCGAGCGGCAACCCGAACTGCGGCAGTTCGCGGCAGCCCAGGGTGGTGCCAATCCCGGTCTCAACAATCCGCTCGGCGCGCGCGCCCTCTATATCTTCAAGGACGGCAAGGACACGCTCTACCGCGTCCACGGCACGCCGGACTGGCAGTCGGTCGGCAAGGCGACCTCTTCGGGCTGCGTGCGGATGCTGAACCAGGATGTCATCGATCTCTATGATCGCGTTCCGGAATCCGCCTCCATCGTCGTGATATAGGCCGCGGCTGCAGCGCCGCCACCGGAACGTGCTGTTTCCGGCCACCACCGTCTCTCCGTAGGAAAGCGTAAACGATCGCGTGATAGCAAGGCGCGGGGGCGGAACCTTTGTTCCCGTCCCGTCGTTGATCGGGCCTAGTCAAGTACCAAGTCGGGGCGGTTTTCCGAACATGAACAGCACTATCCTCTATTCCCGCCGGGGCGTCCTGTCGCTTCTCGCGGCGGGTGCGGCATCGACCCTTGCCGGCTGCGCTTCCAGCGGCGGTCCGCGTCCCATCTCGGCGACGCCCGTGTCGTTTGCGCCTCCGCCGCAGCTTCCGTCCGGCCGTTCGCCGGAACTCGACGCGATGTACGGCACGGTGGTCGATGGCGGTTTCGTCATTCCGGCGGTCCCGTACTGGGAGATAAACCCGCGCTACTACCGGCAGCGGGTCGTCGATCCGACGGGGGAGCGTCC
>DASUPM010000285.1:0-4910 GCA_036281095.1 Pseudorhizobium sp. | reverse complement strand
GCCGGAAGCGGTGCTGACCGAGGACCTGCTGAAGGAGGTTTTCTGCGTCGAAGCCCGCGTGGAAGCCTCGCCGCATCACGGGCGGCCGCATATTCACTATCTGGGATGACCCGAAGAGGCGGGTGGAAATTGATCGGCCGCCGCCACCGGTCCTTCGAGGCCGGCCTACGACCGGCCATCTCGGGATCCGGGCGAGTGCTCCGGCAGGCGGTTGCGACAGGACAGAATCCTCCCTTGCCCTCGGATCGCGCTGCGCTTGTCCGAGGATGACGATCAGACAGACTCCTCCCTTGGCGATCCACGGGTCTCACTTTGTTCGCCCGAGGAGGACGAATAATTTCAATGGACGGGGCGCTGAAAGCTGCCTCGTAAAGTAGTTTTATGTGGCACCTCTCAGCGCCCCGTTCGGCGGTTTCTGCCCGCGACTCCGGTCTCTCTGCAAAGGTCTTTGAAGGTGGTGTTGGCCGCCGGTTTCCCGCCGGTAACGTCGGAGCCAAAAATCCGGCGACACCATCCCCATCGATCCCCATGTGTGCCGCACAGGCACGCCCGGCGCGCTCTTTCGGGCATCGGAAGCAGGTGGCCGGTCCGAAACCATCTGCTTCCCCCGTGTCGCCGGAGGGAGACCATTTTTCACGGACCCCGATGACAGGAACTTACGTCGTTTCCCTGTCACCAGCGCCGGCCCCGCCTCGCCAGGACGCCTCCTGGTGTATCCGCGGCGGGACGGGAGAAGTGTAGGCACGGGTTGAGAGGGTGGGGATGAGCGGGGATGAAATTTTTCCCGGATTGCCGCCCGCTCCGGCAGATTACGCCCGTATCCGCCATTGGGCTTACTCGCCTTTCCATCTGCTTCGGCGTTAACTGGAGGCGCTGAAAGAAGGAGGCATCCCATGGCCATGTATCTCACACGTTTCAGCTATACGCCCGAGACATGGGCGCGCATGATCGAAAGCCCCGAGGACCGGCGGGAGGCGGCGCGGAGCTACATCGAATCGGTCGGGGGAAAACTGCACGGCTTCTGGTATGCGTTCGGCGAGCATGACGGCTGGAACCTCTGGGAGGCTCCCGACAACGTATCCATGGCCGCCGTCTCGCTCGCCATCGGAGCGGGAGGGGCGGTGAAGTCCATCGAGACCACGCCGCTTCTGAGCGTCGAGGAGGCGATGGAGGCGATGAGAAGGGCAAAGTCGGTCCGATATCGGCCGCCGGGAGCGTAGATACGGGAGAGGCCGGCCGCGATGGCCGTTCCAGCGGTCGCAGCACATCCCTCATCCTGAGGTGGCCGGCAAAGCCGGCCCTCGAAGGATCCTCTTGCTCTGTTGCCGCCCTTGTCCTGCCGCCCGCCCTCGCCCTTCGAGGGTCGCTGCGCTCCCACCTCAGGGTGAGGGCTACCGTTGTGCTTCGCTGCTTCCACCCTCGGAGCAAGGCTCCTGTACGCGATCCGTCCCCGGTCGCTCGACCGGGCCGCGGCGGGAGAGGGATGGGAGTTTCTCATATGCGTAGGCGATCAGCGCTTCCTTCTTGGCGCGGTTCCAGCCCTTGATCTGGCGCTCGCGGGCAATGGCGTCGGTGATGCGGTCGTAGATCTCCATGAAGACGAGTTCGACCGGCCGGCGGCGGGCCGTGTAGCCGTCGTAGACGCCGGCATTGTGCTCCCACAGGCGCGCATAAACATCCTGCTTCGTCAGCCCTGTGTAGTAGGAGCCGTCGCTGCAACGGAGGATATAGATGGTAACTTCCATGCGTATGCACTCCGGTCCGTGTCGGAGGCCATGCAACCGCAACCGTGGTGCTTTGTCGAGAGGCCTCAGCGCCTCACCTCAGGGTGAGGGCTACCGCATGCCGCTTCGCGAAGTTGCGTCCACTATTCTCACTCATCCCCCATCTTCAGCGCCGCGATGAACGCCTCCTGGGGGATCTCCACCTTGCCGAACTGGCGCATGCGCTTCTTGCCTTCCTTCTGCTTGTCGAGGAGCTTGCGCTTGCGCGTGGCGTCGCCGCCGTAGCATTTGGCGGTCACGTCCTTGCGGAGTGCGCGCACCGTCTCGCGGGCGATCACCTTGCCGCCGATGGCGGCCTGGATCGGGATCTGGAACATGTGCGGCGGGATGAGTTCCTTGAGCTTTTCGCACATGCCGCGGCCGCGGCGGTCGGCGGCGGAGCGGTGGACGAGCATGGAAAGTGCGTCGACCGGGTCGCCGTTGACGAGGATCGACATCTTCACGAGGTCGCCGGCGCGGTAGTCGATGATGTTGTAGTCGAAGGAGGCATAGCCCTTGGAGATCGACTTCAGCCGGTCGTAGAAATCGAAGACCACTTCGTTGAGCGGCAGCTCGTAGGTGATCATGGCGCGGTTGCCCACATAGGTGAGCTCGGTCTGGATGCCGCGGCGGTCCTGGCAGAGCTTCAGGATGCCGCCGAGATATTCGTCCGGCGTCAGGATCGTCGCCTTGATCCATGGCTCGCGGATCTCGTCGATCTTGACGACATCCGGCATGTCGGCCGGGTTGTGCAGCTCCTTCTCGCTGCCGTCGGTCAGGGTCATCTGGTAGACGACGGAGGGGGCGGTGGCGACGAGGTCGAGGTTGAACTCGCGCTCCAGGCGCTCCTGGATGATTTCGAGATGCAGCAGGCCGAGGAAGCCGCAGCGGAAGCCGAAGCCGAGGGCAGCCGAGCTTTCCATCTCGAAGGAGAAGCTCGCGTCGTTGAGGCGGAGCTTGCCCATGGCCGAGCGCAGGTCCTCGAAATCGGCGGCGTCGACCGGGAAGAGGCCGCAGAAGACGACCGGCTGGGCGGGCTTGAAGCCGGGAAGCGCGGAGGCCGTCGGCTTCTTGTCGTCGGTGATCGTGTCGCCGACCCGGGTATCGGCCACTTCCTTGATCGAGGCGGTGATGACGCCGATTTCGCCGGGGCCGAGTGAGTCCACCTGCAGCATCTTCGGGGTGAGCACGCCGACGCGCTCGACGCCGTAGCGGGCGCCGGTGCCCATCATGCGGATCTGCTGGCCCTTCACCAGCACGCCGTCGATGACGCGCACGAGAACCATGACGCCGAGATAGGTGTCGTACCAGCTATCGACGAGCAGCGCCTTGAGCGGTGCCTTCTCGCCGCCCTCGCTCTTCGGCGCCGGCAGCTTGTGGACGATCGCTTCCAGGACGTCCGGAATGCCGAGGCCGGTCTTGGCGGAGATCATCACGGCCTCGGAGGCGTCGATGCCGATCACCTCCTCGATCTGCTCCTTGATGCGCTCCGGCTCGGCCGCCGGCAGGTCGATCTTGTTCAGGACCGTGACGAGTTCGTGGCTGTTGTCGATCGCCTGATAGACGTTGGCGAGCGTCTGGGCTTCCACGCCCTGGGAGGCGTCGACGACCAGCAGCGAGCCTTCGCAGGCCGAGAGGGACCGCGAGACTTCGTAGGCGAAGTCGACGTGGCCGGGCGTGTCGATGAGGTTCAGCACATAGGTCTCGCCGTTCTGCGCCTTGTAGTGCAGGCGCACGGTCTGGGCCTTGATGGTGATGCCGCGCTCGCGCTCGATATCCATCGAGTCCAGCACCTGTTCCGACATCTCGCGCTCGGCAAGACCGCCGGTCGTCTGGATCAGACGGTCGGCGAGGGTGGACTTGCCATGGTCGATATGGGCGACGATGGAGAAATTGCGGATGTGGTCCAGGGGCGTGCGGTCGGTGCTCATGGCTCGCGCATATAGCAGCGGGAGTTTCGGCCGCATAGCGGGTATTGCGGGGCATTTGCGATAAATCGCAGCTTTCCCCGCAGGGACTGCGGCCATCGCCGCGGGTCCATGAGAGATAGCTCATTGTTGCGCGATGCGAGGCGGCGTATAGCTGAATGCTGAAATACCTCCGTCAAGCGGGGGCTGCGAGGGAAACGACAACTGGAAAGACAGAGGGGACAAAGGGTCGGTCCGACCGTTGCGGGCGTGGTGATGCTGCTGCTGTCGCTGCTGGCGGCCGCGGCCATGGAACGCGTACGCTCGCAGCAGGAGCTGCAAGACCTGAGCCTGCTCGCGGACCGCATCGAAGGACGCATCCAGACGCAGACATCGGTCCTCTCCTTCCTCCGTGCCTTCCTGGTTGCCAACGATCTGCGGATAGAGTCTCGCGATATCCGGCAGTTCCTGCAACTGGGCGGGGGGAGCGAGTTGACGGGCGGCATGCGCGGAGTGGGCGTCGCGCTGTTCCAGCCGGCGGGCGATGTGGAGCAGGCGCTCAGCCTGCTGCGTGCCGGGGACGGCGACCACCAGCAAATCTGGCCGGAAACGGACCAGCCCTACCGCTTCCCGATCGTCGTCCTCGAGCCGCCCGATACCCGCAACCAGGCGGCCTACGGCTACGACATGTACACCGATCCGACCCGCCGCGATGCCATGGACCGCGCCTGGCGATCCGGCCGGGCGGCAGCCAGCGCGCCGGTGGAACTGGTCCAGGAAATCACCGCGGAGAAGCAGACGGGCTTCCTGATCTACCTTCCGGTGATGGGGGCCGACGGCCGCTCGATCCACAGCATGGTCTACGCGCCCTACCGGGTGGGCGATCTGATGCGGATGGCGCTGTCCACGCCGAGCGATCTGGGCGTCGAGGTCCGCGTCGTCGATGCCGCAACCGGTATCGTCATGCTCGAGCCGGATCGCTCCGTCGCCTGGGACGCGAGCTTCCCCATCACCGTCGCGGATCGCGAATGGCAGATCGACCTGGCGTTTCGTTACCGCGAGCCGCTACTGCTGCGGCCGTCCCTGATCACGCTGCTCGTCGGCGGTGTGGTGGCGGTGCTGCTGCAGCGGCTGTTGCGGCAGCGCGAGAAGAGGATAGCCGCGGAGCGGGAGGCGGCGCATGAGGCAAGGCAGGCGGCGGAGCTGCGGGGCCTGCTCCTCGAGGAAACGAGGCATCGCC
>DASUPM010000284.1:0-2630 GCA_036281095.1 Pseudorhizobium sp. | reverse complement strand
GTGTAATGGCGGTCATATCCGAATGATGGCGCGCCATGGCGGATCACCGTCAGACAGTGGGGCCTGCAAGATAATGTTCGAGCCAATGGATGTCGTAGTCGCCATTGGCGATATCCGGATTGGCGACGAGATCCTGGAACAGCGGCAGCGTCGTCTTGACGCCGTCCACGACGAACTCGTCGAGGACGCGGCGCAGGCGCATCATGCATTCGACGCGGGTGCGTCCGTGCACGATCAGCTTGCCGATCAGGCTGTCGTAGTAGGGCGGGATCTTGTAGCCGGCATAGGCGCCGGAATCGACGCGCACGCCGAGCCCGCCGGGCGCGTGGAAATGCGTGATGGTGCCGGGGGACGGCACGAACGTGCGGGGATCTTCCGCATTGATGCGGCATTCGATCGCGTGGCCCGAGAAGGTGATCTCGTCCTGGGTGACCGACAGGCCGGCGCCGGACGCCACACGGATCTGCTCATGCACGAGGTCGATGTTCGTGATCGCCTCGGTGATCGGATGCTCCACCTGCAGGCGGGTGTTCATCTCGATGAAATAGAATTCGCCGTTCTCGTAGAGGAACTCGATCGTGCCGGCGCCGCGATACTTCATCTTCTTCATCGCGTCGGCGCAGATCTTGCCGATCTTCATGCGCTGTTCGACGTTCAGGGCAGGGGAGTTCGCCTCTTCCCAGACCTTCTGGTGACGACGCTGCAGCGAGCAGTCGCGTTCCCCGAGATGGATCGCGTTGCCCTCGCCGTCGCCGACCACCTGGATTTCGATGTGGCGCGGTTTGCCGAGGTATTTTTCCATGTAGACGGCACCGTTGCCGAAGGCAGCAAGTGCTTCGGTACGCGCCGTGTTGAACGCTTCCTCGAGGTCGGCTTCGGTCTTTGCCACCTTCATGCCGCGCCCGCCGCCGCCGGCGGTCGCCTTGATCAGGACCGGGAAGCCGATCTGACGAGCGGTTTCCAACGCGTTTTCGGGGGTGACTTCGCCGTCCGACCCGGGAACCACGGGAATTCCGAGCTCTACCGCGGTCTGCTTGGCGGTGATCTTGTCGCCCATGAGGCGGATATGTTCCGCCGTCGGCCCGATGAAGGTGATGCCGTGGGCCTCGAGGATATCGGCAAACTTCGCGTTCTCCGAAAGGAAACCGTAGCCCGGATGGACGGCGTCTGCACCGGTGATCTCGCAGGCAGCGACGATCTGGTGGATGTTCAGATAACTGTCGCGCGAGGGCGGAGGGCCGATGCATACGCTTTCGTCCGCAAGGCGCACATGCATTGCGTTCGCGTCGGCCGTCGAATGGACGGCAACGGTGGCGATGCCCAGCTCCTTGCAGGCGCGCAGAACGCGAAGCGCGATCTCGCCGCGGTTGGCTATGAGGATTTTCGAGATCATGGAGCGTCCTACTCGATGACGACGAGCGGCTCGCCGTACTCGACCGGCTGCGCGTCCGTGACCAGGATTTCCGTGATCTTTCCGGAACGGGGCGCCGGTATCTGGTTCATGGTCTTCATCGCTTCGATGATGAGAAGGGTCTGTCCTTCCTTCACCGTCGCGCCGACTTCGACGAAGGCGCGCGCCCCCGGAGCAGGCGAGAGGTAGATGGTGCCGACCATGGGCGCCGTGACGGCGTTGGCATTGTCGCGCGGAGCGGGTGCGGCCGCGGGCGCCGGAGCGGAGGTCGGAACTGCAGCAGGAGCGGCAGCGACAGGGGCTTGGGCCTGGACATACTGCATCGCAGACGCGCGCGAAACACGGATCCGTAGATCGTCCTGCTCCACCTCGATCTCGGTCAGGTCGGTCTCGTTGAGGATGTTCGCAAGATCGCGGATCAACCCCTTGTCGATACCGTTGTTTTTCTCAGACATGGCAAACCCTATTGTTCTGTTATCTTGTCAGTCGGTGAGGCTTTTCAAGGCCTGTAAAGCGAGGATGTAGCTCATCGGGCCGAAACCGCAGATGACGCCCTTGCACGCGGGCGCGATCATCGAATGATGACGGATTTCCTCGCGCGCATGGACATTGGAAATGTGGACTTCGACGACCGGAACAGAAATCGCCCGGATCGCGTCGTGAAGTGCAAGAGAGGTGTGCGTGTATGCTCCGGCGTTCAAAGCCACCCCGACCGCCTTTTCACCGGCCTCATGCAGCCAGCCGACCAGGTCGCCTTCATGATTGCTTTGCCGGAAGTCGACAGTCAGCCCGAAGTCGCGGCCTGAGGACAAGCAGTCGTTTTCCAGGTCCTTCAGCGTCTTTCCGCCATAGATGCCGGGCTCGCGTTTGCCGAGCATGTTCAGGTTTGGGCCGTTCAGAACGAAGACGGTCTTGCTCATCTTTTCCACTGTTCCATCATGAATTCCGGCCACCTATAGACCGCCGGACAATCAAGGAAAAGCCCCCGGCCATGGAAAGGCAGGCTTCTAGCCGCTACCGGCGGAACGTACCGGCGGCCTAGCAGGTGCTCTTTCCGCATTCGCGGACATTCGCCACCTTTTCCTCGATGGCTTCCCGCCCGACGGCGCCGAACAACGCCTCGTCGCCGACGACGTAGGTCGGCGTACCCGTCAGGCCGAGGTTCGTGGCAAGCTGGTAGGCCTGTCGCACGAGGTCGTCGTTCGGGTTCTCCTCCATC
>DASUPM010000283.1:0-2421 GCA_036281095.1 Pseudorhizobium sp. | reverse complement strand
ATCGCCAGCCAGATCGGCGACCTTTTCGAATCCTTCATCAAGCGCCGCTTCGGCGTGAAGGATTCGAGCCACATGATTCCCGGGCACGGCGGCGTCATGGACCGCGTGGATGGTCTCGTTTTTGCCTGTTTCGTCATATTTCTCTTGGCGCTTGTGTCGGGTCCGCTGCGGGGCCATGTTGATGTGTCTGTGGCCGAATTCCTGTTCGCCCCATGACAGCCGGTCGATCCTGACCGGTGTGAACGACTGAACGGAAAAAGTGATGGCGATCATCGGACTGCTCACGGGCTATATCATCCCATTCATCATCGTCCTGTCGGTGCTGGTTTTCGTCCACGAGATGGGCCACTACCTGGTCGGGCGCTGGTGCGGAATTCGGGTCACCGCCTTTTCCGTCGGGTTCGGCCCGGAGCTCGTCGGCTATACCGACAGCCACGGCACCCGCTGGAAGCTGTCGGCCATTCCGCTCGGCGGCTATGTCAAGTTCTTCGGCGACGACGATGCGGCGAGCATGCCGAACTCAGCCGACCTTGCGGGGCTGACGCCGCAGGAACGGTCCCAGACATTGGCGGGCAGCAAGCTCTGGAAACGGGCGGCTACGGTCGCCGCCGGCCCGATCGCGAATTTCGTGCTGGCGATCGCCATCTTCGCCGTCCTGTTCTCCGTCTACGGCAAGATGATTTCCGATCCGGTCGTGGCGGAAGTCCGACCGGATGGTGCTGCCGCGCCCGCGGGCGTCGAACCCGGCGATCTTCTCGTCGCTCTCGACGGCGAGAAGGTGCGCACCTTCGACGACGTCCGCCGCTATGTTTCGGTCCGACCTGGGACCCAGATCGTCGTGACCGTCGAGCGCGGGGGGCGGCAGATCGACCTGCCGATGGTGCCCGAACGGACGGAGATCAGCGATCAGTTCGGCAACAAGGTGGAGCTTGGCCAGATCGGCATCGTGACCAATGCCGAGAGGGGCAATTTCCGCCTGGAAACCTTCTCGCCGCTGGAAGCGGTCGGTGAGGGTGTGCGGGAGACCGGCCATATCGTGACCGGCACGTTCAACTACCTGGGCAACATCTTCACCGGTCGCATGAGCGCCGATCAGATCGGCGGGCCGATCCGCATCGCCGAGACGACCGGCCAGATGGCGAGCCTCGGATTTGCGGCGGTTCTGAACTTCGCCGCCATCATCTCCGTGTCGCTTGGGCTGATGAACCTTTTCCCGATTCCCGTCCTCGATGGCGGGCATCTGCTGATGTACGCATTGGAAGCCGCGAGGGGACGCCCGCTCAGTCCCCGTGTGCAGGAGGTGGTCTTCCGCTTCGGTCTCGCCATGATTTTGACGCTCATGGTCTTCGCCACCTGGAACGACACCTTTGGCCGGTGGATGGGTTGAATTTGATTAAAACTGTTTGTTTACCGTATTTTGAAGTCTGCGTGGCACCGGTGCCACGCCGCGTTGGGAAGTAAACAGAATTTAACTCCATGCCTTGCTTGTAGGGCAAAAGAAGGTAAAACGACACACGTGTGGCCGGAGTCGGGCTCCACCCGCCGAGGGACAACGGGAAAAGGTAAGAATTGAAATGAAGGCTGGTTCAAGGTTTTTGAACGCAGTGTCGGCGTTTGCGCTGTCTGCTAGTGTTGTTGCTTCCGGTGCCGGCGTTTCGGTGCTTGCCTCGGCTTCCGTCGCAGAAGCGGCCGTCATTCGCAGCGTTCAGGTTCGGGGAGCCGAGCGTGCCGGTGAAGAGGCTGTTCGTTCCAATCTTACGATTCGCCCCGGTGTCAGCTTCACCAATGCCGACATCGACGAGTCGGTGAAGCGCCTTTATTCCACCGGCTATTTCTCGGACGTGCGGATTGGCGTCTCCGGCAGCACCCTCGTCGTCACCGTCAGCGAGAACCAGCTCGTCAACCAGGTCGTTTTCAACGGCAACCGCAAGATCAAGGACGACAAGCTCGCCGCTGCCGTTCAGACTCAGCCGCTCGGGCCTTACAGCCAGGAACTCGTCGATGCCGACATCGAGCGTCTGCGGGAAGCTTATGCCGCGATCGGTCGCAGCGATATCGAAGTGACGACCCAGGTCGTTCCGGTCGGGCAGGGGCGCGTGAATCTCGCCTTCGTCATCAACGAAGGCGACCGCACGAAGATCGCCGAAATCAACTTCGTCGGCAATCAGGCCTATGGCGACGGACGCCTTCACTCGGTCATCCTGACCAAGGAGTCCGGCCCGCTTTCCTTCCTGACCCGCAAGGACATCTACAACCAGGACAAGTTGCGCGCGGACGAGGATGCGCTGCGCCAGTTCTATTATAACCACGGCTATCCGGATTTCCGCATCATCTCTTCCGAGGCGGTGCTCGATGAATCCACCAACAAGTACAACATCACCTTTACCGTCGAGGAAGGTCCGCGCTACCGCTTTGGCGAGG
>DASUPM010000282.1:0-7316 GCA_036281095.1 Pseudorhizobium sp. | reverse complement strand
GGGAGATGCGGAGAAGGCGGATGCTGCCGAAACTGCGGTTGGGCAAGGCGGAACGATAAGTGTTCAGGTGCTGAACGAATTTGCCCATGTCGCCCGGCGCAAGTTGGGAATGTCGTGGGAAGAGCTCAGCTCTTTCCTCGGGACGATCCGCGCTTTGGTCGATGTCGTTCCCTTGACGGCGGCCATCCATGATAGGGGCCTGCAACTGGCCGAGCGCTACCGGCTGTCGATCTATGACGCGATGATCGCCGCAGCGGCTCTGGCCGGGGAGTGTGACATCCTGCTTTCCGAAGATCTGCAGCATGGCATGTCCATCGAAGGATTGATCGTCGTCAATCCGTTCCGCGGTAGCGTGTAAGCCGCGGGGTTTAACGCGGCCTGCTCCTTTGTTCACCATCACCGAACGATCCGTCTCCCGCAAACGGGGCGCGGAGGGCTAACGGATTGCCGCGGCGCGTGCCATGTAAGGGGCAACGCACTTTCAGCTCCCTTCCAAGGAACGACCCATGAAGAAGATCGGCTTTCTTTCCTTCGGCCACTGGACGCCGTCGCCACAGTCACAAACCCGTTCGGCGGGCGATATGCTGCTGCAGTCGATCGAGCTCGCTGTCGCCGCAGAGGAACTGGGAGCGGACGGCGCCTATTTCCGGGTGCATCACTTCGCCCGGCAACTCGCCTCGCCCTTTCCCCTGCTTGCCGCGGTGGGCGCCCGGACGAGCCGGATCGAGATCGGCACAGCCGTCATTGACATGCGCTACGAGAACCCGCTCTACATGGCGGAAGATGCCGGGGCCGCCGATCTGATCGCAGAGGGCAGGCTGCAGCTCGGCATCAGCCGCGGATCGCCGGAGCAGGTGATCGATGGCTGGCGATATTTCGGATACCAGCCGGCCGAGGGCCAGAGCGATGCCGATATGGGCCGCCGTCATGCGGAAGTCTTTCTCGATGTGCTTAAGGGCGAGGGCTTCGCCCAGCCGAACCCGCGGCCGATGTTCCCGAACCCGCCGGGGCTCCTTCGGCTGGAGCCGCATTCGGCAGGATTGCGCGACCGTATCTGGTGGGGCGCCGGCTCCAACGCCACCGCGGTATGGGCCGCCAAGCTCGGCATGAACCTGCAGAGCTCGACGCTGAAGGACGACGAGACGGGTGAGGCCTTCCACATCCAGCAGGCGAAGCAGATCCGCGCCTATCGCGAGGCCTGGAAGGAAGCGGGCCATGCACGCCAGCCGCGGGTTTCCGTCAGCCGCAGCATTTTTGCGTTGGTCGACGATCGCGACCGGGCCTATTTCGGCCGCGGCGGCAAGGAGGAGGATTCAATCGGCTTCATCGACGAGAAGACCCGCGCGATCTTCGGCAAAAGCTACGCCGCCGAACCGGATGCGCTGATTGAGGAACTGAGGAAGGACGAGGCGGTCGCGGAAGCCGATACCCTGCTCCTGACCGTGCCGAACCAGCTCGGCGTCGATTACAACGCGCACGTGATCGAGTCGATTCTCAAGCACGTCGCACCGGCGCTGGGCTGGCGCTGATCCCGGATGTGACGGCAGGAACTTCCGGGCCGTCACACGGCATCCGAGGCTCAGCTGCTGCGGGTGCGGGCGAGACCGTCCTTGGCCGGCTGATAGTTCGGGTCGAGGCGGGCGGCGTGGGAGAACGAGCGGGCTGCGCGGGCGGTGTCGCCACGCCGCTCATAGACCAATCCCTGGTTCGTCCAGGATTCCGCCAGGTCGTCGTTGAGAGCGATCGCCGTGTTGATGTCGGCGAATGCGTTCTCGTCGTCGCCGAGCGCGAGGTAGGAGACGGCGCGGCCGTTATAGGGCTCCGGAGAACTCGGGGACAGGGAGATCGCCTTGGAGAAATCCTCGATCGCCTGCGCATGCTGACCGCGTAGCTGATAGATCAGGCCGCGGTTGTGATAGGCCCGGCCGTCGGTGGTATCGAGCTGGATGGCGCGGTTGAAGTCGTTGAAGGCTTCGTCGTTGCGGCCGGCCTGGCGGTAGATGTTGCCGCGGCCGATATAGGCGACGTCGTAGTTCGCATTGAGCTGAAGGGCGCGGTTGTAGTCGTTCGCGGCCTCCACCGGCTTGCCCATGTTGCGGTAGACGAGGGCGCGGTTGGCATAGGCCTGGTAGAATTGCGGGTTGATCTGGATCGCACGGTTGAAATCGTCGAGCGCCTGATTGAACTGGCCGGCGCGACCATAGGCCGAGCCGCGAACGTTGTAACCTTCCGGATCCGACGGATTGGCGTTGATGACGGATGTCAGCGACGCGATGTTCTCTTCGGAACCCTGGGCGCGGTCCACCGCGATGAGATCGGTCGTCTGCGAAGTCGTGGAGCAGCTCGCCAGCAGGACGGTGGAGGCAAGGGCCAATGCCGAGAGTGCTGTCCTGGTGCGGATATGAGGGGAGGAAGCGGTCAAGCCAAGCAGTGCGGAAACAGGAGCAGCAGTCTTGCAGGCCATCAGGCGCGGTTCCTCGTATCGGCAGGAACGGAAGGATACCGTTCGATCAAATCAAAAGGCGGCGGCGCACATGTCGCCCCCGCCTCATAAGCACGTAAAAAACGTCGAAAAAGCGGCCGATTAGCGGCCGGCGCGAGCCGGAGCGGCGATCAGGCCTTCGCGCTGCATGCGCTTACGAGCCAGCTTGCGGACGCGACGAACGGCTTCGGCCTTCTCGCGAGCACGCTTCTGCGAGGGCTTTTCGTAGTAATCGCGCATCTTCATTTCACGGAAGATGCCTTCGCGCTGCATCTTCTTCTTGAGAGCGCGGAGAGCCTGATCAACGTTGTTGTCGCGGACAAGTACCTGCACGTGTAATCCCGTTCCTTTGGTTTGGTTGCTCGCCAGAAATCAGGCCGATTCGAGGCGAAAGAATAACTGTGCCCGGCCGGAAGCCGTGCGATTGGTGAAGGCAGATAGCAGAAAGCTAAGCGGAAGTCCATACGCAGCAGGCAGACCAGAACGCAAAAACGCGTCTGCGGAGGATAGCCTTCGAGATGTGCGCATTCCGTCTCTTCCCTGGATTGTCCCATACGGCTGGAGGAGCAAGGCTTCACTGGAGGAATCGTCGCGGCGGCTGGTGGGTGTAGATGGAGCGCAATTAACCTATAAGTTGCATTCGCGGCGAAATCGTGCTTTGGTGGCGTCGGGAGGATCGTGCCGGATAGCGGAGAACTGTCTGCAGCCTCCCGGGAGGGGGCAGTATGCGCGCCATAGCAACGGTACTGGTTCTTGTCGCCGTCCTGTCCGGATGCACGTCGCCGAACAGCCGTGCGAGCCACGTCGCGCTGGGCTCGACGAAAGGCCTCGTGACCACCGGCAATCTGAGGATCGTCTCCGAGCGGAAGCGTCTCGGTTATCCGCCGGTCGTCTGTACCGAACCCAGCCCCGATTATGCGATCGCGTTCGGCTTCAGCCGCAAGGCGAATGCCGCTCTGCCGTCGCCCGCAGGCACCCAGACGCTCAGCGCCGAACTTGCCTCCACGGAAACCGTTACCGCGGGAAGCGGACGGGAGGCGGCCGTGCTTGCCCTGCGCGACGGCCTGTATTCCGCCTGCCAGAGTTATGCGAACGGCGTCATCGGGCATGATGCCTACGCGATGATCCTCAGCCAGTTCGGCGCCCTGCTGGTGGCTCTCGTCGGTAACGATGGCGCAAAGGGGACTACGTCGATCGGAACGCGCAATGCCACGCTTTCGGCGCTGACCGTCGCCTGCGTCAGCAGTCACGACCAGACCCGAGGCCCCTGGTCGAATGCGCTTCTGACTCCGTCCTTCTGCTACAGGGTCTTCGAGCAGGCCATGGCGCAGCGCGGCTGATGCTCCTTCCCGCGGCAGGCGGCGATCTTCGGAATCGTGTCGAAACAATTCCTCATCGCGTCGCAAAAGCACTATTGCGGCGCAGGTTGATTTGCGATGGGTATGTCTCTGACAGACCGCCCATCCTCGAGGAGTTGAAGGCGACATGCGTAAATATTCGGTCTTCGCCGTCGCCCGCGAAGCGCTGCGGGCTCACAAGGGCTGGGAGCCCCAATGGTCGTCGCCGGAGCCGCGCTCGAGCTACGACGTGATCATCGTCGGAGCCGGCGGCCACGGGCTGGGTGCGGCCTATTACCTTGCGAAGGAACACGGTATCACCAATGTCGCCGTGATCGAGAAGGGCTGGCTCGGTGGCGGCAATACGGGCCGCAACACGACGATCATCCGGTCCAACTATCTCTACGAAGAGAGCATGGACATCTACGAGCACTCCCTGAAACTGTGGGAAGGCCTGAGCCAGGATCTCAACTACAATGTCATGTATTCGCCGCGCGGCGTGATGATGCTGTCGCACAACGTGCATGACCGGCAGTCGTTCAAGCGGCATATCCACGCCAACCGCCTCTACGGCATCGACAACGAGTGGCTGACGCCGGAAGAGGCGAAGGCGTATTGCCCGCCGCTCGATATCTCCAGGACGGCGCGCTATCCGATCAATGGTGCCGCGCTGCAGCGGCGCGGCGGCACGGCCCGCCACGACGCAGTCGCCTGGGGCTACGCCCGCGCGGCATCGGATCGCGGCGTCCATATCATCCAGAACACGGAAGTCACCGGCATACGTCGGGGGCCAAACGGCGAGGTGCAGGGCGTCGAGACCAGCCGAGGCTTCATCGGCGCCGGGAAGATCGGTGTCTCTGCCGCCGGCCATTCCTCGGTGGTGATGGAGATGGCAGGCGTGCGCATGCCGCTCCATTCCACGCCACTGCAGGCCCTCGTTTCCGAACCGCTGAAGCCGATCTTTCCCTGCGTCGTCATGTCGAACACGGTGCATGCCTATATCTCCCAGTCCGACAAGGGCGAACTGGTGATCGGCGCCGGCACGGACCAGTACAATTCCTATTCGCAGACGGGCGGACTGCAGATCATCACCCATACGCTGGATGCGATCTGCGAGCTCTTCCCGATGTTCCGGCGCGTCAAGATGATGCGCCAGTGGGGCGGCATCACCGACAATACCCCGGACCGTTCGCCGATCCAGGGCGTGACGCCGGTTCCGGGCCTCTTCGTCAACTGCGGCTGGGGCACGGGCGGCTTCAAGGCAACGCCGGGCTCGGCCAATCTCTTCGCGCACCTGATCGCCAGGGGCGAGCCGCATCGCCTGGCGGCGGGCCTCACGCTTGACCGCTTCCGCACCGGGCGGCTGATCGACGAGGCGGCTGCCGCCGCCGTCGCGCATTGAACTGGGGACGTAGACCATGCTTCTGATCCATTGCCCCTATTGCGAAGAAGATCGCTCGGAACTGGAATTCCGCTGGGCGGGCGAAGCGCATATCGCTCGGCCGGAGAACATCGCAGGAATTTCGGACGAGGAGTTCGCGGAATACTTCTTCCTGCGCAACAACGAGAAGGGCCTTACCTATGAGCGCTGGCGCCATATCCATGGCTGCGGCCGCTTCTTCAATGCGGCGCGCGATACCGTGAGCGACAGGTTCCTGATGACCTACAAGGCGGGTTTGCCGAAGCAAGCGGTTCCCGGCGTATCGGCGACGGAGGAGACCGTCGAGACCTATGAGCAGACCGAAGGAGACGCCCGATGAGCGGACCTTCCCATGGCTCCGGCAAGAACCTCGGCGCCTTCCGGATCAACGGCGCCGGCCGGCTGACCCCGGCCCGCACGGCCCGCTTCACCTTCGACGGCAAGAGCTATACGGCGATGGAAGGCGATACGGTAGCCTCGGCGCTGCTGGCGCATGGCGTGCATCTGGTCGGCCGGTCGTTCAAGTATCATCGGCCACGCGGCATCCTGTCGGCCGGCCCGGAGGAGCCGAATGCCCTCATCGACGTCGCCCGCGATGCGGCCCGCCGTCAGCCGAACGTGCGCGCGACGGTACAGGAAGTGTTCGACGGCGCGAAGATTGCCTCGCAGAACCGCTGGCCGTCGCTGAAACACGATGTCGGCGCCTTCAACGACCTGCTGTCCCCCTTCTTTGCGGCCGGTTTCTACTACAAGACGTTCATGTGGCCGAAGGAGGCCTGGCACAAGGTCTACGAGCCCTTCATCCGGCGCGCGGCGGGCCTTGGTGTGGCGCCGACGGAGGAGGATCCCGATCGCTATGCCAACCGCTACGCCCATTGCGACGTCTTGATCGCCGGTGCGGGCATGGCGGGTTTGACCGCCGCGCTTTCCGCTGCGGCGACCGGCGCCGAAGTCGTCCTTGTCGACGAGCAGCCTGAAGTCGGCGGGGCCCTGCATTTCGACAGTACCACGACCATCGACGGAAAGAGCGGCTACGACTGGGCGCAAGACGCCGCGGCCAAGCTTCGCGCCATGCCGAACGTGCGGGTACTGACCCGCACGACGGTGTTCGGCTACTACAACCACGGCTTCCTCGGCCTGGTGGAGCGCGTGTCCGACCATCTCGACCGGCCGGGGCGCGACGTGCCGCGCGAGCGGCTCTGGCAGGTGCGGGCGAAACGCGTGATCCTCGCCACCGGATCGATCGAGCGCCACATGGTGTTCGCCAACAATGACCGGCCGGGCATCATGCTGGCCTCGGCGGCGCGGACCTTCCTCAATCATTACGGGGTCGCCGTCGGCCGAAATGTCGGCGTCTATACCGCCCATGATTCCGCCTATGAGGCCGCCTTCGACCTGAAGCGCGCCGGGGTTCGCATCGCCGCGATCGTCGATGTCCGCGAACAACCGGGCGAAGCCGTGCTGGCGGAGGCCCGCTCGCTCGGGATCGACGTGCAGGCGGGCCATGCAGTCACCGATACAGGCGGACGGCTGCGGATCAATTCGATGACGGTCGCCCGCAACGGCAATTTCGACATCCGCAAGATAAAGGTCGATGCGCTCGTCGTTTCGGCCGGGTGGACGCCATCGGTGCACCTCTTCTCGCAATCGCGCGGCAAGCTGCGCTACGAGGAAGCGAACCAGCGCTTCCTGCCGGACATTTATGCGCAGGACTGCGTCTCGATCGGCGGCTGCAACGGGACGGACGAGATCGGCGCCCTGATCAGCGAGGCGACTGCGGCCGGCGGCGGCGGCGTTGCGATCAAGGGCGAAAGCAGGTTCGGCTGGAGCGGCGGCATGATCGGTGCGGGGGAAGGTGCCGGGCCGGACAAGACCGTCAAGGCCTTCGTCGATTTCCAGCACGACGTGACGGCGAAGGACATCCGCCTTGCCGTGCGCGAGGGCATGCATTCCATCGAGCATATCAAGCGGTTCACGACGAACGGCATGGCCTCGGATCAGGGCAAGCTGTCCAACATGCACGGGTTGGCGATTGCTGCCGAAATGCTCGACCGGCCGATCCCGAAGGTGGGTCTCA
>DASUPM010000281.1:0-5438 GCA_036281095.1 Pseudorhizobium sp. | reverse complement strand
AGGACGTGGAAGTCCCCGTACCACTTGTTCATCCGGATGATGTCGACGGCAACGTCGGTGGCGGAGACGGAAAGCGTCTTGGGTCGGGCGTCAGCCATTGTTTTTCCCCTTGTCTTTATCGTTTGTGGCCAGTGTCGAGATGGCGCTCCATGAAGGCTGAATAGCGCGACATGCCGAAGCAGAAGATCCAGAACACGAAACCGGCGAATATCAGGCCCGTCAGCGGCGTGACGGGCGTGATCCAGCCGGAATCCCCGAAGCTCGCCTTCACGATGCCGAGCAGGTCGTACATCGAGATGATCGTGACGAGCGACGTGTCCTTGAACATGCCGATGAAGGTGTTGACGATGCCCGGGATGACCAGCTTGATCGCCTGCGGAAGGATGATGAAGGTCATCTTCTGGAAATAGCCGAGGCCGAGGGCATCGGCCGCCTCGTACTGTCCCTTCGGGATTGCCTGCAGGCCGCCGCGGATCACTTCCGCCATATAGGCGGACGCGAAGATCGAGACGCCGATGAGGGCGCGCAGGAACTTGTCGATATTGTTGCCCGGCTCGAGGAAGAGCGGCAGCAAAACGCTCGCCATGAAGAGGACGGTGATCAGCGGCACGCCGCGGATCAGTTCGATGAACACGACGCAGGCCGTCTTCAGCACCGGCATCTGCGACCGGCGCCCGAGCGCGAGCAGGATGCCGGCGGGCAGCGAGATGGTGATGCCGACGAAGGAGATGATCAGCGTCACCATAAGCCCACCCCAGAGGGTGGTTTCGACGTGGCGTAGCCCGAACACGCCGCCGAGCAGCAGGAAGAAGGAGACCACCGGCAGCGCGATCAGCAGGAGGAGCGCGTTCAGGCCCTTGCGTGGCGCCTTCGGGATCAGGAACGGGATCAGCAACCCGACAAACATGGCGACGACCAGAAGCGGCCGCCAAAGCTCGTCGCGCGGATAGGATCCGAACATGAACTGCAGGAAGCGGTCGCCGACATAGGCCCAGCAGGCGCCGCTCCAGCCACTCGGAAGCTGGCCGCCCTGATCCACGGTGAGGCAGGCGACACGGTTTTCACCGGTCCAAACCGCCGAAAGGAAGAGCCAGTCGAGAACGCCGGGCAGGAAGTAGAGGATGGCGACGACCGACACGAGTGTCATCACGGTGTCGCTCCAGGACGCGAACAGGTTCTTTCGCGCCCAGCCCCATGCCGTCGCATCCGACGTCGGCGGCCTTTCGGCGTCGATGAACCGGTCACGGACGAAGAAAATCGATTCCGCCATCTTAGCGCTCCACCAAAGCCATCTTGGCGTTGAACCAGTTCATGAACAGCGACGTGATGAGGCTGATCGAGACGTAGATCAGCATCCAGATCGATATGATCTCGATGGATCTGCCCGACTGGTTGAGGATGGTGCCGCCGACGGCGACGAGATCCGCGTAGCCGACGGCCACTGCGAGCGAGGAGTTCTTGATGAGGTTGAGATACTGCGAGGTGAGCGGCGGGATGATGATCCTCAACGCCTGTGGCAGCACGACGAGGCGCGTCGTCAGCCCGGGAGGGAGCCCCACCGCATAAGCGGCTTCCGTCTGCCCCTTGGGAACCCCGCGTATGCCGGCCCGCACGATTTCGGCGATGAATGCAGCGGTGTAGAGAGACAGCGCGAGATAGAGCGCCAGGAATTCCGGTCCGATCACCATGCCGCCCCGCATGTTGAAAGATCCGGGAACGGGGTAGTTGAAGCTGAGCGGCATTCCCACCGCGAAGAACACGACCAAAGGCAGTCCGACCAGCAGGGCGAGATTGACCCAGAGCACCGGCGGGCGCTTGCCCGTGGCGCGTTGCCGGGCGTTCGCCCATAACGTGAATGCGACGGCGCCGATGAGGCCAATGATGAAGGCGTCGATCACGAACCGGAAATAGATACTGAACACCGGGGCCGGCATATAGACGCCGCGGTTCGAGATGAAGAACATGCCGCCCGGATTGTCAGCCAGGTCCTGGAAGATCGAACGGATCGACGGCAGCAGGGCGAGAACCCCCAGATACCAGAAGAAAATGACCAGCAGCGGCGGGATGTTGCGGAACACCTCGACATAGACCGTGCAAAGCCGGGAAACGAGCCAGTTGTGCGAAAGGCGTCCCATGCCGACGAGCAGGCCGACGACCGTGGCGGTGACGACGCCGGCGGCGGCGACGACCAGCGTGTTGATGAGCGCGACCTGAAGAGCGCGGAAATAGTTGGAATCACTGGAATAGGGGATCAGCGACTGAGCGATGTCGAAGCCCGCGCGACTGTTCAGGAAGCCGAAGCCGGCTGACATGTTGGCACGGGCAAGGTTCTGGCTCGCATTGTCCCAGGCATACCATATCGCGCCGATGATGATGATGAAGGTCGCGGCCTGAAAAACGAAGCTTCTCAAGGCGGGATTGTAGAGAAGCGCGACCTTTGGCGGTGAATCAGACCCAATACGGGCGTCCGCTATAGCCATTAATTTCCCCTGACAGTTGTTTCGCCCTGTTTTCCGGGCGATTTTTCTGGAAGGGGAGGGCGATCACTCGCCCTCCCGATAGGCATCGAGCCGATCGATCAGCGGACCGGCGGAGCGTACTGCAGGCCGCCGTTCGTCCACAGCGCGTTCAGGCCACGGTCGATCTTGAGCGGCGAGCCCTGGCCGACGTTGCGCTCGAAGGACTCTCCGTAGTTGCCTACGGCCTTGATGATCTGCACGGCCCAGTCAGTCGGCAGACCAAGGTCGGAGCCGATCGTGGAGTCGGCTTCTTCGCCGAGGAAGCGCTTGATGTCAGGGTTTTCAGACGCCTTCATCTCTTCGACGTTGGCCTGGGTGATGCCAAACTCTTCGGCAGCGACCATGGCGTAATGTGCCCAGGAAACGATGTCGAGCCACTGGGAATCGTTCTGGCGAACGGCCGGGCCAAGCGGCTCCTTCGAGATGATTTCCGGCAGAACCATGTGATCGTCCGGGTTGGCCATCTTCAGGCGGATGGAGTAGAGGCCGGAGGCATCGGTGGTATAGGCGTCGCAACGGCCGGCGTTGTAGGCGGCGTCGGCTTCGTCCTGCGCTTCGAAGACGACCGGCTTGAATTCCATGTTGTTGGCGCGGAAGTAGTCGGCCAGGTTCAATTCGGTGGTTGTGCCGGCCTGAACGCAGACGGCGGCGCCGCTCAGTTCCTTTGCCGACGCTACGCCGAGTTCCTTTTTCACCATGAAGCCCTGGCCGTCATAATAGTTCACGGCACGGAAATCGAAACCGAGCTGAGAATCGCGGCTGACGCTCCATGTGGTGTTGCGCGCGAGCATGTCGACTTCGCCCGACTGCAGGGCCGGGAAGCGGTCCTTCGCCGAAAGAGGCGTGAACTTTACCTTGGTAGCGTCGCCGAAGACGGCTGCGGCTACGGCCTTGCAGAGGTCGACGTCGAGGCCAGCCCAGTTGCCCGAGGAATCCTGAGCGCCGAAGCCCGCGAGATTCGAGCCATTGACACCGCACTGGACGAAACCTTTTGCCTTGACGTCATCGAGAGTGGCAGCCGAGGCAGCCGAGCCCGTACCAAGGACTGCTGCGCCAATCATGGCTGACAGAAGCGTCTTTTTCATTTTCCCAACCTTTATCTTTGTGTTTTTTGATGTCGCCGCCCTGCCTCCTTCCTCGGGATGCAATGCGACGTTCCCCGCTGACCTCCCGGTGCGGGAAGCGCTATCACAGTCGCAAACGGCGTCATGGTCAAGCCTGACCGTTCCAGATTGTGTCCAAAAAGAGTCAAAGGTGCTTAATCTGCCCGCGGGCCCGCCAATCATCCAAATTTTAGGCGGGAGTTGCCGAAAGCTGCGGCAGTCTCGTGCGGCGAACGCCATGATTCCGGGTAAGCCTCTGATCGGAAAGGGTTGACCGGGCTGGTGGGAGACTGCAACATCGCCTTCCGCAGTCCAACGAGAGCTCTCCCTGCCCATGAAAAACAAGGCGCACCTGCCGACCGATGCCGGCCCGAACACCCGGCTCGCCCATATCGGCAATGATCCCCACGGCTATCACGGTTTCGTCAATCCGCCTGTCGTTCACGCCTCGACGGTGCTTTTTCCCGATAGCGCGACGCTGGAGAAGCGCGCACAGAAATACACCTATGGGACTCGGGGAACCCCGACCACCGACGCGCTCTGCGAGGCGCTGGACGAGTTGGAGGGCTCTGCCGGTACCATTCTCGTGCCATCCGGACTGGCGGCGATCTCGGTTCCGTTCCTTGCCTTCCTGTCGGCTGGCGACCATGCCCTGATCGTGGATTCGGTCTATTCACCGTGCCGGCAGTTCTGCAACACGATGCTCAAGCGGCTCGGGGTCGAAATCGAGTATTACGACCCCGAAATCGGCTCCGGCATCGAGACCCTGATCAAGCCGAACACCAAGCTGGTCCATACCGAGGCACCGGGCTCCAATACGATGGAGATGCAGGACATCCGGGCGATCTCCGAGGCGGCGCATCGGCACGGCTGCGTCGTGACGATGGACAATACCTGGGCGACGCCGCTCTACTTCCGGCCCCTGGACTTCGGCGTTGACGTCTCGATCCATGCGACGACGAAGTACCCCTCCGGCCATTCCGACATCATCATGGGATCCGTCTCCGCCAACGCGGAACACTGGCCCCGACTGCAAGACGCGGCGCTGACCATGGGAATCTGCGGTGCACCGGACGATTCGTACCTCATCCTGCGCGGGCTGCGGTCCATGGGCGTGCGGCTCGAACACCATCAGCGCAGCGCGCTCGATATCGCTCGATGGCTGGAGACCCGCGACGACGTGGCGCGCGTGCTGCATCCGGCGCTGCCGAGCTTTCCGGGCCACGAGATCTGGAAGCGCGATTTCAAGGGAGCGAGCGGTGTCTTCTCCTTCGTGCTGAAGGTCGACGAACAGAACCGTTTCAGGGCGAAGGCCCATGCGCTGCTGGACACGCTTTCCCTGTTCGGACTCGGGTTCTCCTGGGGCGGCTTTGAAAGCCTTGCGGTACCGGTCAACCTGTCGGACCGCACCATCCGCAAGGCTCCGGCCGAGGGGCCGGTCATCCGCCTTCAGGTCGGTCTGGAGGACGTCGCGGACCTCAAGAGAGACCTGGAGGCGGGTTTTACCGCGGCGGCAGCGGTCTGATCAGTCGCGACCGCGGTAGCCGTAGAGCCAATCGAGGTCCGCCGCGAGCGACTGCGGCGGCCTCATCGCCAGGACGACGTCCCGTCCCAGCCGCGCCGGCCCGCGGGCATGGTAAGCGAAGCGATTGAACATCCCGCGAGCCCTAACCCGCGCGATCCGTGATGTCCGGTCGGTTTCGAATGCAGCGAGCGCATCGGGGATCGAAGTGGAGCCGGCGACATGGGCGGCCAAGAGGACGGCGTCCTCGATCGCCATGGCCGCGCCCTGTGCCGCAAACGGCATCATCGCGTG
>DASUPM010000280.1:0-3926 GCA_036281095.1 Pseudorhizobium sp. | reverse complement strand
CCTGCGGGTGAATTGGCTGTCGGGCGCGGAGGACCAGACGGACAGGACACCGCCGGGTTTCAATGCGGCTTTCGCGGCACCAAGGCCACCCGCGTCATAGATGCGGTCGTTTTCTTCGCGCGTCAGCGCTTCCGGACCATTGTCTACGTCGAGCAGGATCGCGTCATAGGCAGTCTTCTTTGCGCGGATCAGCTCGCCGACATCCGCCTCGACAATGGCCACGCGGGGATCGTCGAGACAGCCCTGGAAGACCTCGGCCATCTCGCCTTTCGCCCAGCGGATGACGGCGGGCACGAGTTCGGCGACGACGACGCTCGCCTCCTGCGGCAGTTCGGCCAGCGCGGCCCTCAGCGTGAAGCCCATGCCCAGCCCGCCGATCAGCATCTTCGGCTTCGGGCGGTCCCTGATCTTCTCCCAGGAGAGGCGGGCGAGTGCCTCCTCCGAGCCGGAGAGCCGGCTGTTCATCAACTCGTTGGTGCCGAGCATGATGGAGAACTCGGAGCCGCGCCGCTTGAGGCGAAGCTCGTCGCCACCGCCCGGCACCTTTGCGGTATCGATCAGGGTCCAGGGAATCACGGGTTCACGCCGAAATGTCGATGACGCCACAATCGCCGGCGTCCGATGCGAAGGCAAGCAGTTTGCCGGTCGCGCTCCAGCTCATGCCGGTGATGGCGCCCTTGCCGGGACGGCGCAGCAGCGCCTCCTTGCCGTCGGCGATGCGCACGCCGAGGATCATCCCGTCGATGAAGCCGATCGCCAGCACCTCTTCGGCCGGATGGAAGGCGACTTGCGTCACCATGATGTTCGCCCGCGTGCCGAGTTCCTGGGGCGCCTTGCCCATCGGTCCGTCCTTGGACGAGAACGGCCAGACGATCGCGGCCGGCGCGCCGGAGGAGGCGAGCCATTTGCCCTTCGCCGACCAGGAGAGCGACTTCACCTTGGCCGGGTAGCCGGTCATGCGCATATGTCGCGCTTCACCGGGCTTGCCGTCCAGCTTCCAGCCATGCAGGGCGTTCTCCTGCATCATGGTGACGAGGAAACGACCGTCGGGTGAGAAGGTGACGCCGGTATGGGCGCCCTTCCAGTCGAGATCGACGGGGGCTCCGCTGGTGCCGACCCAGTGTAAGGTCACGCCGTTATACCGTGCGGCAGCGATGCGAAGGCCCTTTGGCGCAAACGCGATGCCCTCGACGCTGCGCTCTTCCGGAAACTCTTTCGTCGTGCCGTCGGACAGGCGCACGAAGCTCGACCGGCCATGCGCGTAGGCAACGGCTCCCTGAGGGCCGCCGGCGACGACATTGATCCACTTGCGGGGAGCCTCCGCCAGTTCGGTGACGCTGCCGTCATGGGCGATGCGCAGCACCTTGCCGTCCTCGCCCCCCGTCAACAGCGTCGCGCTGTAGGGATCGCGGACGCAGGTGATGAGGCCCTGATGCGCCTCGGTCACCTTCTCGCCGCCATCGAGGCGGTGGACGGTCCCGGCGGCGGTGGCGAAGAAGGGAATGTCGCCGAGGAAATGCGCGGCGACGACGTGTCCTTCGAGATCGAGCGGTGCGACAGTCGGCATCAGGCAGCGGTGGTCTGGGTGGCCTGGCAGGCGAGGAAGCTCTTCTCGATCTTTTCGACGTCGAGATCGCGGCCGATGAAGACGAGGCGGGATTCGCGCTTCTCGCCGTCCTTCCACGGACGCTGGTGGTCGCCCTCGACGATCATGTGCACGCCCTGAACAACGTAACGCTGGTCATCGCCCTTGAAGGCGATGATGCCCTTCAAGCGCAGGATGTTCGGCCCATCGGTCTGGGTCACCTTCTGGATCCAGGGGAAGAAGCGGTCGGGATTCATCTCGCCGCCGCGCAGCGAGATCGACTTGACCGTCACGTCGTGGATGGGCGAGGGGGCATGATGATGATGGCCGTGATCGTGGTCATGATCATGATCATGATCATGATGGTGGTGGTGATGATCGTGATCATGGTGATGATGGCCGTGGTCATGGTCGCAGTCGGGCCCGCAGACATGGTCCTCGTGGCCGTGTTCAAGGAAATGCGGGTCGTTTTCCAGCGCCCGCTCAAGGTTGAACGCGCCCTGGTCCAGCACCTTGGCGAGATCGACGCCGGAGCGGCTCGTCTTGTAGATGCGCGCACCGGGATTGATGGCCCGCACGACGTCCTCGACCTGCGCCAGTTCTTCCGGCGAGACGAGGTCGGTCTTGTTGACGATGACGACGTCGGCGAAGGCGATCTGGTCCTCGGCTTCGCGGCTGTCCTTGAGCCGCAGCGGCAGGTGCTTGGCATCGACGAGCGCGACGACCGCGTCGAGCTCCGTCTTTGCGCGCACGTCGTCGTCCATGAAGAAGGTCTGCGCCACCGGCACCGGGTCGGCGAGGCCGGTCGTCTCGACGATGATGCCGTCGAAGCGGCCGGGGCGGCGCATCAGTCCTTCGACGACGCGGATCAGGTCGCCGCGCACGGTGCAGCAGACGCAGCCGTTGTTCATCTCGTAGATTTCCTCGTCCGACTCGACGATCAGGTCGTTGTCGATGCCGATCTCGCCGAACTCATTGACGATGACCGCATACTTCTTGCCGTGGCTTTCTGAGAGGATGCGGTTCAGGAGCGTCGTCTTGCCGGCGCCGAGATAGCCGGTGAGGACGGTGACGGGAACAGGCTTGGCCGTGGTTGTGTCGGACATGGAAAACCTCGAAGGATGTGCCGGCGCCGCATCGGCGCGGAAAGGTGTCGGCTCCATATAAGGGCAGGGCGGAGGGAGTTCAAAGGGTTTTGAATGTTATAAGGTGACGTTTGGCCCGGAGATGGCAGAGCCGATGTCGGTCCGGCTGAAGTCGTCGCCCACGAAGAGTAGCGGGCAGTCGAATTCCTCCGCCGCCGCATAGGCGAAGCAGTCGCCGAAGTTCAGGGATGCGGGGTGGAAACCCTTGCCCCACCGCTCGTAAGCGGCCGCTGCCCTTTCGGCCCTGATCTCGTCGAGGTGGAGAACCGTAAGCGGAAGCTGATCGAGGAGCCTCGTCAAGCCGGGCAAGCACTTTTTGCCGCGGGCGACGATGAGCGCTTCGGTCAAGGTGGCTGCGCTGATCACGACCTGACGTTCCTCGACCAGGACATCTCTAACCGAAGCCGCCATTGCTTCATTGTTCACAACGGCGATCAGTGCGGATGTATCGACGACGATCACGCCGGCAAGCCGTCGTCGCCATAGAGGAAATCCTGACTTCGTTCCGCGGGCACATCGTCAACGGCGGGCTTGGGAGCCATCGCACGGATTTCATCGATAAGTGCCCTGCGTTGCTCACGTGTCAGGGCCGGCGCCAACGGCACAATGCGCGCAACTTGATGACCTCGTCGGGTGAGGATGACTTCTTCGCCGTTCTCGGCCCGGCGAAGCAGGTCGGTTAGGCTTGCCTTGGCCTCGCTCACGGAAATCTGCATGGTGCATTCTCCTGGTCCACCTGGATGGACCAAGTTAGTTTCGGTGCCGGTAGAAATCAACCTCGCCGAAGTTCCCCCGCATCGAACGCCGCCACATCCTGCAGCAGTTCGATGATCCCTCTTACCGCATGCGCCAGAATCGCTTCGCCCTTTTCCGCGCTTGCGGCAGCGGCGTTGCCGGCGACTCCTTGCGGGTTGAGGTCCGACATCTTCCAGCCGAAGGCGTGGCGGCCGTAGGCGCGGAGATGTTTGAAGCGTTCCGCGAATTCCGACTGGCGGGAGCCGAACGCATCCGCCTTCGCCATGTCGACCGTCTCCGGGTGCAGCGCCAGCATCACCGAGGTCTCGATGTCGCCGCCGTGGATGTCGATCGCCTTGTCCTCCGGCGCGATCAGCCCGTCCGGAAGGCCGAAGCGTGTCCAACTGGTCGCCACCGCCAGCATACCGAACCGCACCCGGGCCTCGGTAGCCACGATCGTC
>DASUPM010000279.1:0-5309 GCA_036281095.1 Pseudorhizobium sp. | reverse complement strand
GCCGCGATAGCGGTTGGCGAAGGCCAAACCTGTTCCGAGCGAGACCTGCGCGCCGACGATGCCGTGGCCGCCGAAAAAATTCTCCGCGAGGGAGAACATGTGCATCGAGCCGCCCTTGCCCTTGGAATAGCCGCCGCGACGCCCTGTCAGTTCGGCCATGACGCCGCGGGCGCTCATGCCGGTTGCCAGCATGTGGCCGTGATCGCGATAGGCGGTGATGACCTGATCACCCTCCTGCTGCGCCATCTGCATGCCGACGACGACGGCTTCCTGGCCGATATAGAGGTGACAGAAGCCGCCGATGAAGCCCATGCCGTAAAGCTGGCCGGCCTTTTCCTCGAAACGGCGGATCAGCAGCATTTCGCGATAGGCATGAAGATCTTCATCCTGACCGAAATCCGGGCTGTTCTTGCCCGTGAATTCCTTCGAGGACGATTTCGAGGCGGTTCTGGTAGCAGACTTCGCCGCGGATTTGCGGCCGGATACAGACGCGGTCTTGGTCGGCGCCATTCATCCCTCCCTTTGTGCTGCATGTGTCATTTCAGGGCGTCACCATAGGGAAGAAAAAGCGACCCAGCAATGTCATAAATGCATGGCTCACATTCTAGACAAACCTATGACATCGTTAAAAAATTTCTGATTAACCCGATTTCGGTTAATCTAGAAGTAGTTGTTGAATATGACGATTTCGTCCTCGCGCGAGACGTTCAGTTGGTAGCGGGCGATCTCGTCCAGCATGTCCTTTTCGAGCGAGCCGTCACTTAAAAGCTGGACCTGACGCTCCAACGCGCGGCGCTTTTCCGTCAAACGCTCGAGCTCCGCCAGACGTTCCTGCCGCTGACGCTCGAACTTCTCCGTCGCCACGAGCCCCAGTTCGCCGTGGAGGGAATGATAGCCGAAATAGGACAGGAAGGCGACGGTGATGACGGGAAGAACGAACCGGCCGAGTTTTCTCTCTTTATGGTGCTTGGTCCACATGCCGGCGACATCCTGCAACGCACTACGATTCTTCAACACTCGCAGAACATGCTTAAGCAAAGGTTGAAGCGAGCCGGAGGCGAAGCGCGGCGCGGCGTCAGCGATTGGCGACGGTGGCTGCGCGCCAATTGCGGTCATTGCGGATGCTGCCGGTCGTCAAGGCAGGCTTGGGTTTCTCGGAATGAGCGTCAGACATAGGAGTGCCAGCAGCGCTGTCAAACAGCTTGTCAGAGCAAGCGGCCACCAGCCCAGACCGAGGAAGGGGGCCGCACCGGCGGTGCCTGCGGCCGTGATCCCGAGGATCGCAGCCACGACCAATGCAGCGCCGCGGGAATGATCACCCTTCGACGCAACGATGGCCTGATGGAAGCCGATAGGTCCCCGGACACCGAACCCCCCGTTCGTAACGACCCAAAGGGGGACAATTACGACAAGGCTGCTTCCGCCGGTGGCAACGTAGCCAAGGATCATCACGAAGCCCAGAAGGAGGATGGCGGTACCAATGACGATCATGCGCTCCACTCCAAACTTGCGGGCGAGCATGCTCGACAGGTTTGATGCCAGGATGAAATTGCCTATGCCGCAAATCTGAACAAGAATGAAATCCTGAATGTCTCCGCCCAGAACTTCCGTCATCACCACCGGCGCACCAAAAACGAAGATCAGGATTGCCGCCAGGGAAAAGGCCTGACTCGATGCATGCCGAAGGAAAGTGGCATCCCGCAGGATCGAGAAATAGCTGCGGTGTGCCTCGATGCCATCCGGCCGATTCGGAAGCAAGCGCATGTACACCCTGCTGGTGACGGCGCAGAAGGCGGCGAAACCGCCGAGGACGAGGAAGGATGTTTCCCATCCCCCTACCTCCAGGAGAAAGACGCCAGCTATGGGGGCGAGCGCAGGGGTGAGGGATTCGATCGAACCCAATCTCCCAAACATCACGGCTGCCTTGTCACCGGTATAGAGGCCTTGGATGAATCCGGGCGCGAATACCGCGGGACCGGAACCGAATGCCCCTTGAGCAAAGCGGAGGGCGACAAGCCACTCCAGTGTTGGTGCGAATACTGCCAGAATAGAGGTAAACGCGAACAGGCCCAAGGACCAGATCAGAAGCTTACGGGGAGAATACCGCGCTCCGAGTTCCCCGAATGTCAGCAACCCCAGAAGCGTGCCTGCTGCGTAGGCCGCAAGCACCATCTGGGCCAGAGCTGGGGTACCACCCAGCTCACGCGGCATCGTCGGGACGGCAGGGAGGACCAGATCAGTTCCGGCGATACCGAGGATCGTGCCCAGCGAAACGAGCAAAAACATGAAGCCGGGGGACGCGTATCTTATCATAGCCGCACATATCATGCGGGAATAGTTGCACCTATAGTGAGGCGTTGATCACACTGTACAATCTTGTTGATGCTCTTCCGGTCACAAGGCCGATGAAGGCACCTCTTTCCGTACAGCAAATCCACTTTGGGACGAGCACGGCGGGTCTCAGAGCCCCGGTCAGACAAAAACCCGCGCCACTTACGGTGACGCGGGTTCGAGATGTCGAACCTATCCGCAGCTGTCTGCTTTGCCTCAGCACGTGAGACCGCAAGAACTCACCGGACGGATCGCCCTGCGCTGCGGACCGCGCCTTAGCCCTTCAGGATCGAGCGGCCGGCATAGGCGGCCTGCGGTCCCAGCATTTCCTCGATGCGGATCAGCTGATTGTACTTCGCCATGCGGTCGGAGCGCGACAGGGAGCCGGTCTTGATCTGCCCGCAGTTCGTCGCAACGGCGAGGTCGGCAATGGTCGAATCTTCCGTCTCGCCGGAGCGGTGCGACATGACCGCCGTGTAGGCCGCCTTGTGTGCCGTTTCGACGGCGTCCAGCGTTTCCGTCAGCGAGCCGATCTGGTTGACCTTGACGAGGATGGAGTTCGCCACGCCCATCTTGATGCCATCGCGCAGACGGGCGGAATTGGTGACGAACAGATCGTCACCGACCAGCTGGCACTTCGAACCGATCTTGTCGGTCAGCGCCTTCCAGCCGTCCCAGTCGTCCTCGGCCATGCCGTCCTCGATCGAGATGATCGGATACCTGCCGACGAGGTCGGCGAGGTAATCGGCCATGGCAGCCGATTCCAGCGTGCGGCCCTCGCCCTCCATGGCGTATTTGCCGTCCTTGAAGAATTCCGTCGAGGCGCAGTCGAGGCCGAGATAGACGTCCTCGCCCGGACGATAGCCGGCCTTCTCGATCGACTTCATGATGAAGTCGAGCGCTTCCGGCGCGCTCTTCAGGTTCGGAGCGAAACCGCCCTCGTCGCCGACATTGGTGTTGTGGCCGCCGGCATGCAGTTCCTTCTTCAGCGTGTGGAAGATTTCAGAACCGATCCGCACGGCGTCCTTCAGCGTGTCGGCGCCGACCGGCAGGATCATGAATTCCTGGAAGTCGATCGGGTTGTCGGCATGGGCGCCGCCATTGATGATGTTCATCATCGGCACCGGCAGGAGATGGGCGCCCGCACCGCCGACATAACGGTAGAGCGGCAAGCCGGCGGAGTCCGCCGCAGCCTTGGCGACGGCGAGCGAAACACCGAGGATGGCATTGGCGCCGAGGCGCGACTTGTTCGGCGTGCCGTCGAGCGCGATCATCGTCTTGTCAATGTGGATCTGACTTTCGGCGTCGAAACCGCCGATCGCGTCGAAGATCTCGGTATTGACCGCTTCGACCGCCTTTTCGACACCCTTGCCGAGATAGCGCTTTCCTCCGTCGCGCAGCTCCACCGCCTCGTGCGCGCCGGTGGACGCACCCGACGGCACTGCCGCGCGGCCCATGCTGCCGTCTTCCAGATACACGTCGACCTCAACGGTCGGGTTCCCGCGGCTGTCGAGGATTTCGCGCGCGACGATGTCGGTTATGGCGGTCATGGTATCTCCCTCAGATGTGCTTGAAGCCCTTCGGTCATCAGAGGTTTCTCTTATCCGATGATCCGCAAATTACAATGACGGCCGTCAGGCCGCCTTCGCCACCGCGTCGAACGCCAGCAGTTTCTCCAGAAGCCGCGGCATGTCCTTCAGATGAACCATGTTAGGCCCGTCCGAGGGCGCGTTGTCCGGATCCTCATGCGTCTCGACGAAAAGGCCGGCCACGCCGACGGCGACTGCCGCGCGGGCCAGGGTTTCGACGAATTCGCGCTGGCCGCCCGAGGAACCGCCCTGCCCGCCCGGCTGCTGCACCGAATGGGTCGCGTCGAAGACGACCGGAGACCCCATCGCAGCCATGATCGGCAGCGAACGCATGTCCGACACGAGCGTGTTATAGCCGAAGGAGGCGCCGCGTTCGCAGAGCAGCACGTTCGGATTGCCGCTCGCAGTAAATTTCGCCTGCACGTTCTTCATGTCCCACGGCGCGAGGAACTGGCCCTTCTTGACGTTGATCACCCGGCCTGTCTTCGCTGCGGCGACCAGAAGGTCCGTCTGGCGGGAGAGAAAGGCCGGGATCTGCAGGATATCGACCGTCGGCGCGACCAGCGCGCAGTGTTCCTCGGTATGGATATCGGTGAGGACGGGGAAGCCGAACTCCTTCTTGAGATCGGCGAAGACCTCCATCGCCTTTTCCAGGCCGATGCCGCGCTTGCCGGAGAGCGACGTTCGGTTCGCCTTGTCGAAGGAGGACTTGTAGACGAGCCCGATGCCGAGCTTGCCGCAGAGTTCCTTCAGCGCGCCGGCGATCATGAAGGCATGATCGCGGCTTTCCATCTGGCAGGGGCCGGCTATCAGCGAGAAGCGCGCCTTCTGCGAGAACAACACGCGGCCTTCGCCCTCGCCGACATAGACTTCGGAATTGGGGCTCACGTCCATCGCATCACTCCTCGAGGGCAATCATCACGTCCGGCGACCGTGCTCCGGCGCAAGACGGGAGGTCATTAGCAGCAAGTCCCGCCTCTGTCACGGCTCCCCTGCACCTCCCCTTGTGCCTGCGGGAACTTTGCCCTTGCGGAACACATGTGGAACAGATACAGTCTGTTCCGGATTTGTTTCATTTCGAAGGAACCCGGATGCTCACGCGCAAACAGCAGGAACTGCTTCTCTTCATTCACGAGCGGATGAAGGAGTCGGGTGTGCCGCCGTCGTTCGACGAGATGAAGGATGCTCTCGACCTGGCGTCGAAATCGGGCATCCATCGCCTTATCACCGCGCTGGAGGAGCGCGGTTTCATCCGTCGTCTTCCCAATCGAGCCCGGGCGCTGGAGGTCATCAAGCTGCCTGAGGCCTACAGCAGCAGCCTGCAGCCACGCAGGGGCTTTTCTCCAAGCGTGATCGAGGGCAGCCTCGGCAAGCAGAAGCCGGCAGCGG
>DASUPM010000278.1:0-3526 GCA_036281095.1 Pseudorhizobium sp. | reverse complement strand
CTTGGAAAGCAGCCATTGTGCACCGGCAACGCCCTGCCAGAACCAGGGCAGCCATGAATAGAGCGAGACCGGCTTCTTCGAGACCTGCTGGAAGTAGAATTCCATGTGGTCCTGCAGGTTGGCCCCGACGCCCCGCCGGTCGGCCTTCACCTCGATCCCCATGTCCTTCAGGTGCCCGGCGGGGCCGATGCCTGACAGCATCAGGAGCTTTGGCGAGTTGAACGACGACGCGGCGACGATCACTTCGCGGTTCGCCGTGATTGTCTCGATCCGCCCGCCCCGGTCGATCTCGACACCGGTGGCGCGGCCGTTCTCGATCACGATCTTTTCGGCAAGGCCATAAACGAGTTGCACGTTCGCCCGCTTCAGCGCAGGTCTCAGATAGGCGTTTGCCGCCGACCAGCGCCGTCCGCGGTGGATGGTCTGCTCCATCAGCCCGAAGCCTTCCTGCTTGGAGCCGTTGTAGTCGTCGGTCAGTTCGAAGCCCGCTTCCTTGCCGGCCTCGATGAAGGCGTGGAAGAGCGGATTGACGAAGGGACCGCGCCGCACGTGCAGCGGTCCGTCCGTGCCCCGCCAGCCGTCTTCCCCGCCGTGGCTCGTCTCCATCCGCTTGAAATAGGGCAGCACGTCCGCATAGGCCCAGCCGCGGGCGCCGAACTCCTCCCAGCGGTTGAAGTCTTCCGCGTGCCCGCGCACATAGACGAGCCCGTTGATGGAAGACGAGCCGCCGATCACCTTGCCGCGCGGCGCGGTGATGCGCCGGTTGTTGAGGTTCGGTTCTGGCTCCGAAAGGTAGCCCCAGTTGTAGCGCTTCATGCTCATCGGCCAGGCGAGCGCGGCCGGCATCTGGATGAACGGTCCGAAATCCGAGCCGCCAGCCTCGATGACGATGACGGAATGCTTGCCGTCTTCCGACAGGCGATAGGCCATGGCCGAGCCTGCCGAGCCAGAACCGATGATGACGAAATCTGCCTGCATGTCCTACCTCTGTGGGGCTTGCCCCTCATCCGCCTGCCGGCACCTTCTCCCCGCTTGCGGGGAGAGGGCCATGGTGAGGGGCCGCCTCTTCATACTCAATACGGCGCCTCGACCGGGCCCATCGCCACATAGACCGTCTTCAGTTCCGTATAGTGCTCCAGCGCGGCCGCCGAGTTCTCCCGGCCGAAGCCGGACTGTTTCGAGCCGCCGAACGGGATCTCGACTGGGCAGAGGTTGTAGGTGTTGATCCAGAGCGTCCCTGCCTGCAGCCGGTTGGCCACGCGGTGCGCTCGCGTCAGGTCGGCGGTGAAGACGCCGCCGGAAAGTCCGAACTCGGTCGCATTGGCGCGTTCGATGACCTCCGCCTCGTTCTCGAAATCCAGCACGCACATCACCGGCCCGAAGATTTCCTCCCGGGCGATCGTCATGTCGTCGGTCACGTCGGCGAACACGGTCGGCTGCGCATAAAAGCCTTCGCCGGAGACATCGTTGGGGATACCGCCGCCGGTAATCAGTCTCGCACCTTCCGCTTTGCCTTTCGCGATATAGCCCAGCACCTTCTCGCGCTGCGCCCGGGAAACGAGCGGCCCCATCTGCGTCGCCTCGTCCATGGGGTCGCCGATGGCGATCTTCTCGGTCCGGTCCTTCAGGCGGCCGAGGAATTCCTCCTTGATGCGGCTTTGCACGAAGACGCGGGTGCCGTTGGAGCAGACCTGTCCGGCCGAATAGAAATTGCCGAGCATGGCCCCGCCGATGGCGCTGTCGATGTCGGCGTCGTCGAAGACGATCAGCGGCGACTTGCCGCCAAGTTCCATCGTCACGTGCTTCAGGTTGCCGGCGGCGGCCGCCGCCACCTTGCGGCCGGTCGGCACGGAGCCTGTCAGCGAAACCTTGGCGACGTCCGGGTGGCCGACGAGCAGCGGCCCGGTGTCCCGGTCGCCCTGGACGACATTGAAGACGCCTTTGGGCAGTCCCGCCTCGATCAGGATCTCGGCGATCTTCAGCGCGCCGAGCGGCGTGTTTTCCGATGGCTTGAACACCATCGCATTGCCGGCGGCGAGCGCGGGTGCGCCCTTCCAGCAGGCGATCTGCTGCGGGTAGTTCCAGGCGCCGATGCCGACGCAGACGCCGAGCGGCACCCGCTTCGTATAGGCCCAGTCCGCGCCGAGAGGAATGTGGCTGCCGTTCAGCGCGGTCGGAGCTATGCCGCCGAAGAACTCGAAGCTGTCGGCGCCGGAGGTCGGGTCGGCGACGATCGTCTCCTGGACCGGCTTGCCGGTATCGAGTGTCTCCAGTTCGGAAAGTTCGCGATTGCGCTCCCGCATGATGTCCGCCGCCCGCCTGAGGATGCGGCCGCGCGCCGTGGGGCTCGTTGCCGCCCATTCCGCCTGCGCCCGTTTTGCCGAGGCGATCGCACTCTCGACGATGGCGGGTGTCGCGGCGTGCAGTCTCGCGATCACCTCGCCCGTCGCGGGATAGACACTTTCGATCATCGTGCCTGCGGCATCGTCCACATACTCACCGTCGATGAAGTGGCTGGCTTTCGGCTGGGCGCGCATGTCATTCTCCGCGTTGTTTGCTGTGCAGGTGGCCTGCCGTTGTCATGGTGCCGCGTCCCGGATGAACGGGCGAAGCTGGAGATCGAGATAGTCTTCCGTCAGCGCGATGGAGCCGCTGCTGCCGATCGAGGCCGAGTGCAGGCTCTGGCGGATGTAGAGGCCGTCGATCATCGCCGCCACGCCTTCCGCAATTCGCGCGGCGTCGTCCCGCGGGCAAAGCCGCGCCAGGCTGTCGAGCAGGTTCGAGCGCAGCCGCCGCGCATAGATGACCAGTAGCCGCCGCACCTCTTCCGAGCGCTGCGCCTCCACATAGAAGGCCAGCCAGGCGGCCACCACCTCCGGCGCGAACTGGTCCGCCTTGAAGGACACCCGGATGACGGCGGACAACCGCTCGCGCGGCGTCCGGATATGCTCCAGTTCGGCCACGATGTCGGTACGAAGGCGTCTCAGCAGGCTGCGGATGGTCGCCACCAGAAGCTGCTGCTTGCTGCCGAAATAGTGGTGCGCGAGGGCGGGCGAGACGCCGGCCTCCCGAGCGATGTCCGACATCGTGACGTCAAGCGAGCCGTGTTGACCGATCGCCCGCAGCGTCGCATCGACCAGCGCCTTGCGGCGCACGGGCTCCATTCCGATCCGGGGCATGTCTGCAATCTCCGCTCGCCGCCAGAGTAATGTTGATTGACTGCTCAATCAACAAAAATTCGCAGAGTTGCTTTCGTTGGGTTGACGTGCCGCAAGGCGTCTCCGGAAGGAGCCTGCCCGCAGGAGTTCGGGTCCGGGTTGAAGCCGGTCGTGTGTCGGCCTCGGACTGACTACCGAACTTATTTTAGTTATTGAATTAAAAGCCATAAAACCTTCATGCAACCTTCATATGAGGGAAAGGCTTTGTTGACGAATTGGATGGAATTCTCCGCGCGTGTTCAAGGCCACCGCGCGTATGGAGCAAGTCATGACATCGGCCTCCCTTATCGAGCCTGCGATCTTCAGGC
>DASUPM010000277.1:0-9442 GCA_036281095.1 Pseudorhizobium sp. | reverse complement strand
CAGTAACGCCAACCGCGCCCCGCCGCATCACGATGCGGCGGGTTCCTTTGCTCTGCCATCCAAGAGGTCATGCTGATGGACATGCTTAACACGGCCCTGCCCGCTCTGGGCGAGGCCTTCTTCCTCGTATTGCAGCCTACTCAGATCATGTATCTCATGGTCGGCGTCTTGCTTGGGCTTCTGGTTGGCGTCCTGCCCGGGATAGGCGGAATCGCCGGCCTGTCGCTTCTTCTTCCGTTCATTTATGGAATGGATCCGGTGTCGGGCCTAGCACTGATGGTCGGATTGCTGGCCGTCAACCCGACATCGGACACATTCTCCTCCGTGCTGCTTGGTATTCCGGGAGGCGCGTCCTCTCAGGCGACGGTCCTCGACGGTTTTCCCCTCGCCAGGCGCGGGGAAGCGGCGAGAGCCCTATCGGCGGCCTTCACCTGCTCCCTCTATGGGGGGATAATCAGCGCGGTAGCCCTGACGGGATTCATCTTCATCGCGCGCCCCACGATCCTCATGTTCGGGATTCCCGAAATGCTCATGCTGGCGGTGCTCGGCATGTCGATGGTGGCGATCCTTGCCGGCCGCGTCCCTATGAAGGGCGTGGTCGCGGCAGGCCTCGGCCTGCTGGTCGGTACGATAGGTGCGGCGGGCGCCGGTGGCAGCCTGCGCATGGCGACCTATGATATGCCTTACCTCGTCGACGGATTGCAGATCGTGATCGTCGGCTTGGGCATCTATGCCATCCCCGAGATCGTATCCCTGCTGCGCGAAGATCAGAGCATTGCCCAGGGCAACAGCCTCGGCACCGGCTGGTTCAGAGGGATTGGAGACTGGTGGCGCAACAAATGGCTGTCCACGAAGTGTGCCCTCATCGGCGTCGTGGTCGGCATCATACCGGGACTCGGCGGCTCGGTCGTGGACTGGATCGCCTATGGATATACCGTTCAGTCGAGCAAGGACAAAAGCCAGTTCGGCAAGGGCGATATCCGCGGGGTTATCGGTCCGGAATCGTCCGCCAATGCCAATTACGGCGGTGCTCTGATCCCGACGCTGATCTTCGGCATCCCCGGTTCCGGCTCCATGGCCGTCTTCCTCGGCGGGATGGCGTTGCTTCAGCTGTCTCCCGGTCCGCACATGGTGCGCCAGAACCTCGACATCACCTACACGATCGTATGGTCCCTGGCGCTTGCTACCTTGTTCGGCGCCGGACTGTGTATTCTTCTCGCGGGGCAGATCGCCAGGATCACCAAGGTGCGCTTTACCTTGCTGGCACCGCTGCTCTTCATGGTCATCGCTTTCGCGGCGTTCCAGTCGAGAATGTCGCAGGGAGACCTGATCGCGCTCATCTTCGTAGGCTTCCTCGGAATCCTGCTGCGGCGGTTCGACTATTCCCGTCCGGCATTCCTGATCGGCTTCGTCCTGTCGGCGCAGCTGGAAGCTTTCGCGAACATGGCGAACCAGATCGCCGGAGCGCGTTTCATGCGTGGCTTCTGGGCCGGCATGGACTACATCGCGTCTCCGATCGTGCTGGTCATCCTTGTCCTGACGGTGCTTTCCATATGGCTCGGGCTTCGTGGCGCAAAGAACATCGTGGAATCCGAAGCGACCGCTACGGGCGGCAAGCGTAGGCCGCTGATCTTCCTTCTGTGCATCACCGCATATGTCTCCGTGGCACTGATCAACGCGCTGATGATCGACCGGATCGGCGACAAGATCTTCCCGGTGACGGTGGGCATCGTCACGCTGATCGGCTGCCTCGTCCTGCTCGTTCAGATGCGATTGAAGCCGGAGAGCGATCCGCTTTTCGTCGACCTGGAAACAGGTGGGGCGGAAGCGAACCTTCCTCATGGGCTATGGGGAACCGTTGCCTGGTTCGCAGCCCTCCTCGTGCTTTCGGTGCTGTTCGGGTTCGTCATTGCGCTGGTGTTGTTCTTCCTGGCGTTCTTCAGGTACCGCGCAGGACTGAGCCCGCTGATGACGGTGGTTTATACGGTGGGTGGCGTGGCAGGCATGCTGATCTTCGCCGGAGTGCTCGGTCGAGACTTCCCGCCCGGATTGCTGCAGGCCTACACCGATCTACCCTGGCCGCTGCGGTAAGCGGCCTTCGCCCTTCCCGGCACGTAATCGGGAAGGGCCTTCCGGCCGGGCAATCGTTTCGCCGTCGCCGACCACCTCACCACATGCCAGATGGAGCCGCCGCGTGAGCGAACGCAAGACATATGAAATCCTCGCCGAAACCTTCAGAAGGGAAGGGGTCGAGACCTGCTTCGCCCTGCTGGGGGACGCCAACATGAACTGGGCGACCGTGCTCGCCGGGCTCGGAACGAGAATGGTGTATGTGCGGCATGAACATTGCGCGGTGGCAGCCGCAATGGCCTATGCCCGAAAGACCGGCGACGTGGGCGTGGCAACAGTCACATGTGGCCCGGGCCTCACCCAGATACTGACGGCGCTTCCGGCGGCCGTCCGTGCCAGACTGCCGCTCGTCATCTTTGCGGGAGAGGCGCCGCTCAAGAGCGCCTGGTACAATCAGGCGATCGATCAGGCTCCGTTCATTCGTGCAGCGGGCGCGAGCTATCATTCATTGCACCATCTTCCCCGCATGGCCGACGCCGTTCGGGATGCCTTCCTGGAAGCGCGAACGCACAATCGCCCTGTCGTGATCGGCATTCCATTCGATCTGCAGGAACAGGATTGGAAGGGTTCCCAGTCATTCCCGACGCCCTCGAAGGAACTGGTTCCGCAGGTCGGTCCGCTGCCGCCCAATTCGGCGGACGTTTCCCGCGCAGCCGAACGGATCGCGTCGGCGAAGAAGATCGTGATCATGGCGGGAATGGGCGCGGTCTCCGCGGGTGCCGGTCCGGCCTGCCGCGAGCTCGCCGAGCGTTGCGACGCACTGCTCGCAACCACGCTTCCCGCACGCGGGCTCTTTCACGACGACGCATTCTCTATCGGGATTGCAGGCGGATTTTCCAGCGCGGCCGCCCGCCAGCTCCTCGGCGAGGCTGACCTCGTCATCGGGGTAGGAACGATCCTCGCGCATCACAACGCGGAAGGCGGCAAGCTCTTCGGCCAGGCACACGTCCTGCAGATCGATGTGGAACCGCTGACGGTGAGCCAGGGGCGGATCGCCGCGCACAGCCACATCCGCGCGGATGCCAGACTGGCGCTCGAAGCATTGGCAGAGGCCGTCCCGAAGCGGGAGGCCTTCTGGAGGAGCGAGGAAACCGCGCGTCTCCTGCGCGAGACGCCGGTCGATCCTGAACCTTTCCCCTCCGAACCGGGGCTTCTCGACCCGCGGGATGTGGTGGCGGCGCTCGAGACTGCCTTTCCGCCGGAATGGGAGATGGTCAATTCTTCCGGCCATTGCTCCTTCTACTTCGCCCATATGCCGTCGCGGCCGCAGGAGCGCTTCCTGACCATCCGGGAATTCGGCGCGATCGGCAACGGCATCTCGTTCGCCATGGGCGTTGCGGCCGCGCGGCCGGGGGACACCGTCGTGCTCTTCGATGGCGACGGCAGCCTGATCATGCACATCCAGGAGATCGAGACGATCCGCCGTCACGGCATGAATGTGCTGATCTGCATCCTGAACGACGGAGCCTACGGATCGGAGATCCACAAGCTCCGCGCGGAAGGGCTGTCGGACGAGGGCGCGGTCTTCGGCCGGCCCGACTTCGCGGCGATTGCAAAGGGCTTCGGGATAGGCGGTGCGACGGTGGACGACCTCGACGACCTGCCGCGCCTCGTCGCGGAGTTCAGCCGAACCGGTGGAGCCGCGATCTGGGATTTCCCCGTTTCGGACCGCGTGATCTCGCCCGTGATCCGCAGGGCACACCCGCCCGGCGGACACAAATGATGTATCGGCGGCACCTCACATGAAGGCGTGGTGGCGCTGCTCAGATGTTAACAAGGCGTTTGCGGATCATATCCAGCAGCGCCTCGGCGGGGGGCGAAAGCGGCACCCCCCGCCGCTTTATCGCCCCGATATTGCGGGACAATTCGACATCCGAGAAAGGCAGGCCGACGATATCGGCGGGCGACTGATGCATCATCAACCGCGGCAGGACCGTCAGCGCAAGGCCCGATGCAACGAAGCTCATAGCCGTGGATGCATTCTGAACCTCGAAGCGCCAGTCCAACTGCTTGCTGACCTCACCGAGCGACTCCTCGATCAGCTGACGGTTCGTCGACTGGGTTTTTATTCTTACCAGCGGCTCGCCCAGCAAGTCCGCGCGGGTGACGGCCTCCTGTGCCGCCAGCCGGTGATGCCGGCTCACAAGCAGAATATAGGGCTCCGTACAGAGCGGCTCCACTTCGATGTCCCACGGCGTCGCGCCCGTGATGGTAATACCGAATTCGGCTTCCCCTTGCTTCACGAGATCCGGAATACGACCCGCCGGCTGATCGAGAAGCGCGACCTGAAAACCGTGGTTCCGCTCCGCGAACGCCTTCATAACGTCGGGAAGATAATAGCCGGCAATCGTCGGAAGACAGGCGAAGACCATCCGGCGTCGGGCTTCCCGGCCGGTATCGCGGAGATCTTCATACAATTCCGCCAGGGTAGCCAGTTGCTGGCGAACCTGAGGCAACAGTGCCTGCCCCGCCTTCGTGAGGGAGATGTCACGCGACGTTCGAGTGAGCAGGCGCGTGTTCAAATCCTCCTCGATCTTGCGCACACGATGGCTCAGGGCCGTCTGGGTGAGGTTCAGCTTACGCGCGGCCTTCGAAAAACTGCCGAGTTCCGCGACGGCGACAAAGGCTTCCAGGCCAAGATAGTCAACCCGCATCGCTTCTCCCATTCAATGCTGCTTGCCCTGCACGTTCCCACACGGGTGGCGCGACCGCAAGTTCGTCTTCGTTCCGGATTTCCCCTATGATTTTCCCGCTCGAACTGATCCTGCCTCCCGGCCTGGATCCGGCTGCCGTTATCGTGATGCTCGCGGCCAGTACCGTTGCCTCCTTCATCACGATCGCCTTCGGGATCGGAGGGGGCGTGCTTCTGCTTGCAGTCATGGCCATTCTCGTGCCGCCGCTTGCTCTCATTCCGGTCCACGGCGTCGTACAGTTCGGCTCGAATGTCGGGCGCGTCTTCTTCATGTTCCGCTTCATCAGTTGGCGGAACACCTGGGCCTTCATGGGCGGCTCCCTGATGGGTGTCGCGGCTGGCGGGGCGATCACCCCAAACCTCTCGCCGGCCGTCGTGCAGATGGGGGTGGGGCTCTTCGTTCTCTGGTCCGTCTTCATGAAGCCTCCCCGGTGGCTCAACCGGATACCGTTGCTCACCGGCCTCGTCTCCAGCTTCCTCACGATGTTCTTCGGGGCAACTGGCCCGTTCGTTGCGACCTTCACCAAGTCCCTGGCGCTCGACCGCTATCGCCATGTCGCGACGCACGGCGCCATGATGTCGGTGCAGCATTCGCTGAAGACGCTGATGCTTGCTTTTCTAGGCTTTGCCTTCGCGCCATGGGCGGGTTTCATTGTGGCTATGATTGCTTGCGGTGCAGCCGGAACACTTCTCGGTCGTCTGGTTCTCGACCGAATTTCCGATCAGCGTTTCCGGCTGGCACTCGATATCACCCTGGTCGTCCTCTCCCTGCGGCTGGTCTGGTCGGGCGTGTCGATGCTGTAGAGTCACCGATACGCCCGGATTATCAGCCAGCGGCTTCCATTTCGCGCTTCTCCTTGGCGTAACGCACCAGTGCCAGGAAGCGGTAGATGCCGTGCATGAACTTGCCGTATGGCATCGTGATGAACAGGCTGAAGACGACGCCGAGGTGGATCGCCAGCAGCATTCCCATGGCAGGGGTGGAGCGGAAGACGAGAAGGAGGAGGCCGGTGATGCTGGTCAGGAAGAGCATGACCAGGAAGGCGACATCCATCCCCATCCGCGAATGGTCGAGGAGCTGCGGATCGCGTTGCCACTTGGCAGCGAGGAGGCCGATCGGCCCGACGATGAGCCCGATGCCGCCCAGGGTTCCGAGGATCACCGGAAGGTCGTACCAGAAATAGGGAGCCTCCCGCCCGACCAGATAATGGTAGACGGTCGCGACGGACGTGGCCGCGAAGCACAGCAGGAAGCCGTAGAAGGTAAAGTGGTGATAGAGGCGCCGACGGTCGGTCGGCTTCTCGTCCTCGTTCATGCAGCCCACGCCGCCGCCATCGAGGTAGCGAAGGGTGCAGGCATCCTTGACGGCCTGCCAGATCGAACTCCCCTGGCGCAGGGTCGATGCCGGCTCGCCGATGTCCTGCCAGAACATGCGGATCCCCATGGCGATCGCCGCGACGGCATAGAGCGAGGCGGCCATGAAGATGAGGACCATGGTGTTATGCGGCATGAGCCGATAGAAGGCGCCCGGTCCGGTGTGGACGCCGAAAAGCACCGAGGGATCGTTCCAGCCGACGAAGCCTGCGATGAAGACGGCGACCGACAGCGCGGCAATGAGACTGATGGCGAGACCGTTGCGCTCGAACAGGCCGGAAAGAGGCCGCGGCCAGGCATAGGCCTGATAGGTGTCGCCCCTCAGCTTTGCCAGCGTTTTCGGTACATTGACGTCGAACTGGTGCGGCGGAGCGAACTGGCAGTCATGCAGGCAGGCGCCGCAGCTATGACAGAGGTTGGCAAGGTAGTTCAGGTCTCCATCGGAGAAGGAGCGCCGCATTTCCATGGCCGGGAAAACCGCGCACAGACCTTCGCAATAGCGGCAGGAATTGCAGACCGTCATCAGTCGGTCGGCTTCCTCCAGCGTTGCGCTGGCATGAGTGGGCTCGAGCGGAACGTGAATGTTCATGCGATCTCCAATTCGGCATGCTTCGTCTTGTCGCCCGCACGCACGTGCGCGGCAGCCTCGCGGCCGGCGATGCGTCCGAAGACGCTGCCGATGGTCATTCCGATACCGGCAGCGTAACCCTGTCCGAGAACGTTCCCTGCCATGATCTCTCCTGCCGCGAACATGTTGGCGGCAGGCTTTCCGTCGCTTGTGAGCATACGGGCCTGCTCGTCCACCTTCACGCCGAGATAGGTGAAGGTGATGCCCGGCCTGACCGGATAGGCGTAGAAGGGTGCGGTCTCGATCCGCCGCGCCCAGTGGGTCTTCGGCGGGCTGAGGCCTTCGGTGCGACAGTCGTCGAGCGTGGTGTGATCGAAAGTCCCGGGCTGGACCGACGCGTTGAACTCCGACAGCGTCTTTTCGAGTGCGGAAGCGTCCAGATCGAGCTTGCCTGCCAGTTCGGCGATCGAGTTCGCCCTGACGGGCGGGAAGAGCGACGGCATGAAGAGCTCGAGCGATCGGGCATCGAATATGATGTAGGCGATCTGGTCCGGCTGCGCCGCCACCAGCCGTCCCCAGATGGCATAGCGCTTCGGCCAGACATCCTCGCCCTCGTCGTAGAAGCGTTCGGCGTGCTTGTTGACCACGATGCCGAAGACGACGCAGTCGAGACGGGTGATGATCCCTCCGTCAAATTTCGGCGCCCGGGCGTCGATCGCGACCGCGTGACACTGGGTGGGGTCGCCGATCTGTCGGATACCGCTGTCAATCAGCATCTTCAGGACGGTGCCGCGATTGTAGGGCGTACCGCGAATAAGGAAGTTCTCCGCGATATCGCCCCAGCCTTCCTTCAGCCATTCTATGTTGGCTTCGAATCCTCCGGAGGCTGCGACGAGAGCCTTGGCCTCAACGCGATGATCAGTCCCTTGATGACGGACGGTGGCGGCATGGAAATGTCCCTCCTGCACGTCAAGGCCGACGACCTCCGCCTCGTAGACCACATCGACGCCCAGACCTTCAGCCGTGCGGTAAAGCGCATTGAGCATTGCACGGCCGCCGCCGAGAAAGAAGGAGTTGGTGCGCCCGAGGCTCAGCGTGCCACCAAGCGAAGGCTGAAAGCGGACACCCTGCTCTACGATCCAGTTGAGCATGTCCTTCGATTCCGCGATCATCATTCGCGCGAGTTTCTCATCGGTCTTCCCGCCGGTGACGCGCCAAAGATCCTCGAAGAACTCCTCCTCGTAATAGGGGCCGGAGAGCGTCTCGGTCGCGCTGTCGTGGGCGCACCGCATGTTTCGCGTATGGCGCGTGTTGCCTCCCCGATAGAATTCCGAGGCGGCCTCCACCACCAGAACCGAGGCACCGTCCCGGCGAGCGCTGATGGCGGCGCAAAGCGCAGCGTTGCCGCCCCCGACCACCAGGATGTCGTAAGCCTTCGAGAATTGACTCATGCCGAAAAATATCCCGTAGCTATTGCATGCATTTGTATACGACCGATATGGTGCGATCGCCTTCATGTCAATAACGGCATTCCAGGCTGACCGAGCGTGAGGTGATGGTGACACAGGATTTCGTTCCCGCCGCTTTCTATAGAGGCGGCAGCAGCAAGGGCGTCTTCTTCCACGCTCGCCATTGTCCACAGGACCGCCGGGCGCTGGATGCGATGCTGCTGTCGGTTCTCGGCAGCCCCGATCCCTACGGCAGGCAACTGGACGGGATGGGAGGCGGCACCTCGAGCCTTTCCAAAGCCGTCATCATCGGACCGTCCACCCATCCTGAGGCAGACGTCGATTATACTTTTGCCCAGGTGGCGGTAGACCGGCCGGTGGTCGACTGGGGTGCGAACTGCGGCAACCTGTCGTCGGCCGTCGGACCTTTCGCCGTGGATGAAGGACTGGTTGCCGTGTCCGACGGAGAAGCACTCGTCCGTATTCACCAGGTCAACACGCGCAAGATCATTCACGCACGGTTCCCGGTTCGGCAGCGAAGGGCCGAGACATCCGGCGACTTCACCATCGACGGCGTTTCCGGAAGCGGTGCCCGCATCGCCCTGGATTTCATTGATCCGGGTGGCACACTCACCGCCGGTCTGCTGCCTAGCGGAAAGGCGCTGGAGAGCATCGAGGTCGATGGCCGCGCATTCGAGGTCTCTTTCGTTGACGCGACCAATCCCGTGGTCTTCGTCGCGGCAGAGCAGGTCGGCCTGGATGTCTCGCTATCGCCGGACGCTATCGAGGCGGATCGCAGCCTGATGTCGCTTCTGGACAGAATACGCCGGCTCGCTGGTGTCCGGATGGGGCTGGGGAAATCGCCGGAGGAGATAGGTCTTGCCAATCCCAAGATTGCGGCCATCGCACCGCCCGCCGCATTCACCAGTCTCGACAAAAGAAACTTCGGGCCGGAAGCGCATGATATCGCCGTCCGCATGCTGTCGATGGAGCGGGTCCACCGTGCCGTGACGTTGACCGGAGCAATGTGCCTTGCGGTCGCTGCCCGCATAGAAGGTACGCTGGCATACCGACTGGCGACATCCAATGCAGGATCTGACGCTGTTCGTGTGGGGCATCCCTCGGGATTGGTTGCGGCAGACGCTCAGGTCAAGCGCCGAGGCAACGAATGGCATGTCGAGCGAGCCACCGTCTATCGGACTGCCCGGCGCCTCATGCAGGGGGAAGTCG
>DASUPM010000276.1:0-5812 GCA_036281095.1 Pseudorhizobium sp. | reverse complement strand
CGAAAAGCCCCGGCCGCTCAAGGCGGGGCCAAGATCGATATCCGGCATGTCGATCTGCGCGACGCGGATGCCTACCGGAAGGGAAAAGCCCGAGCCCGACTGGTCAGTGACCGGTTGGGTCACTTCGGCAGGTTCGGGAGCGCGCAGCACGTCGATATCCGCCACGGAAACATGCTCTGCGCGGAAGACGCCTTTCAGAAGGGCGGTCGGCGACCAGTCGATGTCGATGCCGCTGAGTGTGGCATAGGTCCCCTGGCTGTCGGAGAGCGTCAGTTCTGCCAGATGCAGTTCGCCCGTCAGCAATCCCTCCGGCCGGGAAAAATTCACAGCCCGGTCAGGCGTCGATATGATCCCGGCCACCCGTTCGGCCGCTATCCGGCCGCCGACGGGTGTCAGGCCGACGAACAGGACGATGCCCAGCCCCATCACAAGGAGGATGGCCACGGCGGCTGCCGCCAGCGTCACGATCCATTTCAGCAAGCCAACCATCAGCGTTGCGCCCAATTCCTTGCATTTCAGCCGGGATGCGGCTCAGTTCAAAAGGCCTGGCCGATGCCAGCATAGATACCGTATTCACTGCCTCCGTCATAGGGCTGAAGAGGCAGCGCAACGTCGAGGCGCAAGGGCCCGAACGGCGTGGCATACCTTATCCCGATGCCAGCACCCGCGCGAATATCGGAGAAATCGGGCACGATTTCGGTCGAAACCGTTCCGACGTCGATAAAGGGCACGATACCGATGCTTTCGGTGATTTTCGTCCTGAACTCGAGGGAGGCGAGTACATAGGATCGCCCGCCCAGCGCCTCGTCCTCGTCGTTGTAGGGCGAAATCTCCTGATAGGCATAGCCCCGCACCGAGCCGCCGCCGCCGGCGAAGAAGCGGCGCGTGACCGGAATGTCCCGCAGTTCGTCGGCGCCTATCAGGGTGCCTGCCGCCAACCTGCCCGCAAGGACGAACCGGTCTTCTTCGCCGAACCCGAGATATCCGGAAATCGACCCCTCGAAGGAGGAGAAGATGCTGCCGTTGAAGGCCTCGTAGGTGGGAGTGGCGCCCAAGGTAGCTCGATACCCGCCGGTCGGGTCGAGCTTGTTGTCCCGCGCATCGCGTTCGAAAGAGAGGGGTATTCCGAAGGTCAGGTACTCGTTTTCCCCGAAGGCGTCGTCCGTATTGATCCAGGCGATCTCGCCGCCGGCCTTCAGCGTGTCCGTCTCGTTGAGCTCGTAGGAGAGGGCGGCGGAGCCGACGACGGTCTGCGCCTCGTAGGTGTCGGGGCTCTCGCTGAGGGCCTGCAGGCGTGCCTCGAAGGTTGCCTCGGGGACGAAGGCGCCGGGCTTGATGTAGGTTATGCCCGTGGAATAGTTGAAGGTCGCGACGTCCGTCGTCGCCTCGACGCCGGAAACCTCGCCTTCTATCCGAAGGGACTCAGCTTCGCCGAACAGGTTCCTGTGCCCCCAATAGGCCTGGACCCCTGCTCCATCCAGCGATGAATATTCCGCGCCGAAGCCGAAGTAGCGGTGCTTTCCTTCCGACACCTCGATGGTCAGAGGCAGAGTTCCGGCCGGCGTCAGAGCTTCAGCTTCGCGGACGGTGATGCTCGAGAAGACGCCCAGTTCCCTCAGCCTCTCCGATGCCTTCTTCAACTGCTCCGGGGAATAGCGCTCGCCCCTGTCAAGGCGCGAGTAGCGGGCAATGAAATCCGGCTTGACGGTCCTCGCACCCTTCACGGCCACCTCGCCGAGATTTGCGACCGGTCCTCCAACCACGCCCATGACCACATGGACCGTTTGCGACGGGTGATCCGCCGTGACCTGCCGTTCGGTCAGTTGCGCAAGGGGACGGCCCTCCTCCTTGACGTCGACGAGCAACTGTTCACCCGCCTTCAGGATGATCTTCGACCCGACCTCCTCTCCAAGAACAAGGTCGTAATCCGTCGGATTGCGGCCTGCGGCATCGCCCTGGAAGCTGACCGACCCGAGGGTGAAGGTGGGACCTGGAGAAACGGCGATGGCGACCGGTACGGGCTGCGAATGATCGAATGTCGGATTTGGTGGGAGCGTGTCGAGGTCGCGCCCCTGGATGGCGATGCTGACGGTCCCGCCGTAGCGGGCCTCCTCGTAGAGAACGGCAACGAGACGATCCCGGTCCTCGCGGGCCTTGATGACGATGCCGAGATCTCCCGATGCCGGCTGTTCGTCGTCGTTGACGAGGGAGGCTGCATTTTCAAGCCGTTCGGCAAGGTCCTCGTCGGCCGTGCCGGTATCGATCGTCGCGTCGTAGTCGACAGGATTGATGACCTCGAGCCTTTCCTCCTCGCCGCCGAAGAGGGTTATCCCGAAGATCTTCAACGCGTGGGCGTCCGAGACCGAGCACAGAGCCAGGGCCGCTGCGGAGGTCGCAATCGCCGCCTTGCGCTTCAGCATGTCGGCACGTCCTGCCACACGTCTCAACATACGCCTGCTCAATGCCTACTCTACGCCCTCTGTGCCGAAACCCGCGCGTCCGGCTGCCTATGTAGCGCCAAACGACGGAGGCGAATACCATTTTTCCTGTTCTTCATGAAGGCCGGAACGAGAAAAGCCCCGGAGCGTGCTCCGGGGCAACAATCAAACAGGCAGTCGATCCGGCCTAGTAGCGGCGCGGGCAATCGTCGATGTAGCGGCGTCCATACCGGTCGCGATAGTAGCATTGGCCCGGCTGCTCGGCCACCGAACCGATGACGGCGCCGGAAACGCCGCCGATTGCCGCACCCACGGCTGCGCCGCGCGCGTCGCCAGTGGCAAGGCCGCCGATAACGGCACCGGTGCCGGCACCGATCGCCGCACCCTGTTCGGTCTGGGTGCAGCCTGTGGCCATCAGGCCCATGGCCAGGAGTATGAGAGCTTTTTTCATGGATTCCTCCAGCGTTGCGAAGACATTCAATGGCTGGCGGCGACACCTTCGCCCGTGGCTCCCGGACAGCACATCGGCTGGAACAATAGAACGACGACGAGCGAAGTCCAGATGCTCTCCCGGCGACTGGATCGGATCGATGCCGAATCGACCTCCCACACGAACCTCGCATTGCGTGGCAAAGGATCTGAAACAGGCGCACGCCTCTCGTGCCGCTCCCGTCGTAAAGTATAGGTTGATCCGGCGTTGAAAAAGGAAAAGGATATCGTCCGTGTCTGGAGGAGACACGAGGAGGAACATGATGGCGAAAGTGACCCTGACGGTGAACGGCCGGCCGGTGAGCCGTGAATGTGACGATCGTACGCTTCTTGTCCATTTCATCCGCGACCAACTGGGCCTCACGGGGACGCATGTCGGCTGCGACACCACCCAGTGCGGGGCCTGCGTGATCCACATGGACGGCCGCTCGGTGAAGAGCTGTTCGGTGTTGGCCGTGCAGGCTTCCGGCTCCGCGATCACGACGATCGAAGGGCTCGCTTCGCAGGGCGAGCTTCATCCGGTCCAGGCTGCCTTCAAGGAGCACCATGGCCTGCAGTGCGGCTTCTGCACGCCGGGCATGGTGATGGCGGCCGTCGATATGATCAGCCGCCGGGGAGGTAGACTCGACGAGGCGACGGTCCGCCATGAACTCGAAGGAAATATCTGTCGATGCACCGGCTACCATAACATCGTGAAGGCAGTGCTTGCCGCCGACGAGGCGATGAGCGCCGCCCGGCAAGCTGCTGAATAAGGCCCGGGCAGTAGCCATCGCCGCGTCGGCCGTCGCTTTCGCTACTGCTCGTACCTGTCGCCAAGGTCCTGGTCTCTGGAGGAGATGACAATGGGTGTTGAAGGAATCGGTGCGCGGGTTTCCCGCAAGGAAGACAAGCGGTTCTTGAGCGGCAAGGGCCGCTATACCGACGACATGTCGGTTCCTGGCATGAAATACGCCTTTTTCGTCCGCAGTCCCTATGCGCACGCGAAGATCCGCGGCATCGACAAGACTGCGGCATTGGAGATGTCCGGTGTCATCGACGTGCTGGATGGCCGGCAGCTCCAGGCGGACGGCATCGGCAATCTGATCTGCGGCTGGATGATCCATTCCAAGGACGGCTCTCCGATGAAGATGGGGGCCTGGCGTCCCCTGGCGGTCGACACCGTTCGCTATGTGGGCGACGCCGTGGCCATCGTCGTCGCCGACAGTTCGGCTGAGGCTCGGGACGCCGCCGAGGCGGTGGTGGTCGACTACGAAGAACTTCCCGCGGTGACGGAAGCGGTTGCGGCGCTGGCGGCCGGTGCTCCGCAGATCCATCCGGAAGCTCAGGGCAATCTGATCTTCGACTGGCAGCTGGGGGACCCGGACGCGACGGATGAGGCGATCGCGTCGGCGGCCCATGTGACCGAGATCGAAATCCACAACAACCGGCTGTCGCCGAACCCGATGGAGCCGCGCGCAACGCTCGGCATCTACGATGCGGCCGAAGATCACTACACCTGCTACACGACCAGCCAGAACCCGCATGTGGCGCGGCTGGTGATGAGCGCCTTCTACAACGTGGCGCCGGAAAACAAGCTGCGGGTGATCGCACCCGACGTCGGCGGGGGCTTCGGCTCGAAAATCTACATCTATCCCGAAGAAATCGTCTGTCTCTGGGCCTCCAAGAAGACGGAGGTTCCGGTCAAATGGACGTCGGACCGCACCGAGGCCTTCCTTACCGATGCGCACGGCCGCGACCATGTCTCCACCGTCAAGATGGCCTTCGACGCCGACCACCGGATCATCGGACTGAAAGTGGACACGATCGCCAATCTCGGCGCCTATATGTCACTCTTCTCCTCCTGCGTGCCGACCTATCTCTACGCGACGCTGCTCTCCGGACAGTACGCGATCCCGGCCATCCATGCCAATGTCAGGACCGTCTATACGAATACGGCGCCCGTCGATGCGTATCGCGGCGCCGGACGCCCCGAGGCGACCTATCTTCTCGAACGCACGATGGAGACGGCGGCGCGGGAGCTCGGGCTGTCGCCCGCCGAGCTCAGACGGAAGAACTTCATCCGAACGTTTCCGCATCAGACGCCGGTCATCATGAACTACGATGCCGGCGACTACGAGGCGTCGTTGAATGCCGCGATGGAAGCGGCCGACTGGAACGGCTTTGCCGGGCGACGGACGGAGGCCAAAGCGCGCGGCAAACGGCGCGGGATCGGGATGAGCTGCTACATCGAAGCCTGCGGGCTTGCGCCTTCGGCGGCTGTCGGTTCGCTGGGTGCAGGCGTCGGGCTGTGGGAATCGGCGGAGGTACGGGTGAACGCCGTCGGCACGATCGAGGTGCTGACCGGCTCCCACAGTCACGGCCAGGGCCACGAAACGACATTTGCCCAGGTGGTGGCCGACAGGCTGGGTGTGCCGATCGACAGCGTCAACATCGTTCATGGAGATACCGACAAGGTGCAGATGGGCATGGGGACCTACGGCTCCCGCTCCGGCGCGGTCGGGATGTCGGCCGTGGTGAAGGCTCTCGACAAGGTCGAGGCGAAGGCGAAGAAGATCGCGGCTCATATGATGGAGGCCGACGAAAGCGATATCGTGATCGAGAACGGCGAGCTGAAAGTCGCGGGTACGGACAAGACCGTGCCGTGGTTCCAGGTGGCGCTGGCCGCCTATACGGCGCACAACCTGCCTTCGGGCATGGAGCCCGGCCTCAAGGAGACCGCCTTCTACGATCCCGCCAACTTCACCTTTCCCGCCGGCTGCTACATCGCCGAGGTGGAGATCGATCCGGAGACGGGCAAGACCGAGATCGTGCAGTTCGTCGCGGCGGACGATTTCGGCAACATCATCAACCCGATGATCGTCGAGGGCCAGGTCCATGGCGGCATC
>DASUPM010000275.1:0-2916 GCA_036281095.1 Pseudorhizobium sp. | reverse complement strand
AAGGCGGCGCCGAGTTACCACAACGCCAAGCTGATCATAAAACTGGCCAATGACGTCGCCCGGGTCATCAACAACGACCCGGCCGTCCGGGGCCTGCTGAAGGTGGTTTTCGTCCCGAACTACAACGTCTCGCTCGCCGAGATCATGGTTCCGGCCGCCGACCTGTCGGAACAGATCTCCACCGCCGGCATGGAAGCGTCCGGCACCGGCAACATGAAGTTCGCCCTGAACGGCGCGCTGACCATCGGCACACTCGATGGCGCGAACGTCGAGATGCGCGACCATGTCGGCGAGGAAAACATCGTCATCTTCGGCATGACCGCGGAAGAGGTCGCGAAGGTGCGAAACGAAAGCTACGAACCGCGTGCGATCATCGAGCAGTCGAAGGAGCTTTCCCAGGCTCTCGATGCGATCGCGACGGGCGTCTTCTCGCCCGACGACCGGTCCCGCTTCACCGGCCTGATCGACGGCATCTACAATCATGACTGGTTCATGCTGGCCGCCGACTTCGATGCCTACGCAGCCGCGCAAAGAACCGTTGACCAAATCTGGACCAACCCTAAATCATGGCATTCCAAGACAATTCGCAATACCGCGCGGATGGGATGGTTCTCCTCCGATAGAACCATCCGCCAATACGCGTCGGAAATCTGGAGAGCCTGATGACGACATCGCCGAAGTCTGTCGACGACGGAAGAGCCCCTGGCGAAATTCCGTTGTCGGAGATCGAGGCGATCCTGGAAGGGCGGCACTCCAACCCTTTCGCAGTGCTCGGCATTCACGATCTGCCGACCGGCCACCATGTCCGCTGCTTCATCCCCGGCGCGGAGGCCGTGGTGGCCTTCACGCTGGACGGCACGCGGCTCGGCGAACTCACGAAGCGTCACGAGGCCGGATTTTTCGAAGGCCCGGTGGACGTTCCGATCCGGCAGCCGATCCGCTACCGCGCCCGTCGGGGCGACGCCGAATGGGCGGTCACCGATTCCTATTCCTTCGGCCCGGTCCTCGGCCCCATGGACGACTACCTCGTCCGCGAGGGCTCGCATCTCCGGCTCTTCGACAGGATGGGCGCCCATCCGATCCGGCACGAAGGGGTCGATGGCTTCCACTTCGCCGTCTGGGCGCCGAACGCACGTCGCGTCTCCATCGTTGGTGACTTCAACAATTGGGACGGCCGGCTGCATGTGATGCGGCTGCGCGCCGACACCGGCATCTGGGAGATCTTCGCGCCCGATGTACCGCCCGGCTGCTCCTACAAGTTCGAGATCATCGGCAAGAACGGCGAGCGCCTGCTGAAGGCCGATCCCTACGCGCGCCGCGCGGAACTGCGGCCGAAGACCGCCTCCATCACCGCACCGGAACTCGGACAGGAATGGGAGGACGCGTCACACCGGGAGCATTGGGAAAAGGCGGACCACCGTCGCCAGCCGATATCGATTTATGAAGTCCATGCCGGCTCCTGGCAGCGCCGCGACGACGGCTCATTCCTGAGTTGGGACGAACTGGCCTCGCGGCTGATCCCCTATGTGACGGACATGGGCTTCACCCATATCGAATTCCTGCCCATCACCGAACATCCCTACGACCCGTCCTGGGGCTACCAGACCACCGGCCTCTATGCGCCCACTGCCCGTTTCGGCGATCCGGAAGGCTTCGCCCGTTTCGTCAACGGCTGCCACAAGGTCGGCATCGGCGTCATCCTCGACTGGGTGCCGGCGCATTTCCCGACCGACGAGCACGGTCTGCGCCACTTCGATGGGACGGCGCTCTACGAGCACGAAGATCCCCGGCAGGGCTTCCACCCGGATTGGAACACCGCGATCTACAATTTCGGCCGACTGGAGGTCCTATCCTACCTGATCAACAACGCGCTCTACTGGTCGGAGAAATTCCACCTGGACGGCCTGCGCGTCGATGCCGTCGCCTCGATGCTCTATCTCGACTATTCCCGCAAGGAAGGCGAGTGGATCCCCAACGAATACGGCGGTCGGGAAAACCTGGAGGCGGTCCGCTTCCTGCAGAAGCTCAACAGCGTCAACTACGGCAACCACCCCGGCGTGATGACCATTGCGGAGGAGAGCACCTCCTGGCCGAAGGTTTCACACCCGGTCCACGAAGGCGGCCTCGGCTTCGGCTTCAAGTGGAACATGGGCTTCATGCACGATACGCTGAGCTACATGAGCCGCGAGCCGGTGCACCGCAGACATCACCACAACGAGATCACCTTCGGACTGCTCTACGCCTTCTCCGAAAATTTCGTCCTGCCGCTCAGCCACGACGAGGTGGTGCACGGCAAGGGATCGCTGATCGCCAAGATGGCCGGCGACGACTGGCAGAAATTCGCCAACCTGCGCGCCTACTACGCCTTCATGTGGGGCTATCCGGGCAAGAAGCTGCTCTTCATGGGGCAGGAATTCGCCCAGTGGAGCGAATGGAGCGAGGCGAAACCGCTCGACTGGAACCTCCTGCACTACCACCAGCACGAGGGCATGCGGCGCCTCGTGCGCGACCTCAACATCGCCTACCGCTCGAAGCCTGCTCTTCACGCGCGAGATTGCGAACCCGAGGGCTTCGAATGGTTGGTGGCCGACGACCACGACAATTCCGTCTTCGCCTGGCTGCGAATGGCCCCGGGGGAGAAGCCGGTGGCGGTGATCACGAATTTCACGCCCGTCTATCGCGAAAATCATCGAATCCCATTGCCGACCGCGGGCAGATGGCGTGAAATTCTCAATACCGACGCCGAGATCTACTGCGGCAGCGGCAAGGGCAATGGCGGCCGGGTACAGGCCGTGGATGCCGGGGGAACGATAACGGCGACCATGACGCTGCCGCCACTGGCAACGATCATGCTGGAACTGGAACAGGCATAACCGAGGGGGAGGAAATGGACGACAAACGCTACCAGCCGCTGGC
>DASUPM010000274.1:0-14470 GCA_036281095.1 Pseudorhizobium sp. | reverse complement strand
AGCCCGTTGCCGGTCTTGCCGAGAGCTGGACGGTCTCTGAAGATGGCACCGAATACACGTTCAAACTGCGTGCGGGCGTCAAGTTCCACACGACCGAATTCTTCACGCCGACGCGCGAACTGAATGCCGACGACGTCGTCTTCTCGATCGATCGCCAGATCAACGCAAATAACCCCTGGAACCAGTACGTCCCCGGCGCATCCTGGGAATACGCGGCGGGCATGGGCTTTCCTGAGCTGATCAAGTCGGTCGAGAAGGTCGACGACATGACGGTTAAGTTCGTCCTCAACCGTCCGGAAGCGCCGTTCCTGGCCAACCTGGCAATGCCCTTCGCCTCGATCATGTCGAAGGAATACGCCGACAAGCTGCAGGCCGACGGCAAGATGGGGCAGTTGAACCAGATGCCGCTCGGCACCGGCCCGTTCTCCTTCATCGGCTACCAGCAGGACGCCGTCATCCGCTACAAGAAGAACGCCGACTACTGGGGTGGCGCACCCAAGATCGACGACCTCGTCTTCGCGATCACCACGGACGCAGCCGTCCGCTACCAGAAGCTGAAGGCCGGCGAATGCCACCTGATGCCTTATCCGAACGCTGCCGATGTGGAATCGATGCGCTCTGACGACAACCTGACCATCATGGAGCAGGAAGGCCTGAACGTCGCCTATCTCGCCTACAACACCACCCAGGCCCCGTTCGACAAGGTCGAGGTCCGCAAGGCGCTGAACATGGCGATCAATAAGCCGGCGATCGTCGACGCCGTCTTCCAGGGCATGGCGACGCCCGCAAAGAACCCGATCCCGCCGACCATGTGGTCCTATAACGACGCGATCGAAGACGATGCCTACGATCTCGATGCTGCCAAGAAGATGCTCGAGGAGGCAGGTGTCCAGAACCTCTCCATGAAGATCTGGGCGATGCCGGTTTCGCGTCCCTACATGCTCAACGCACGCCGTGCGGCCGAGATCATCCAGGACGATTTCGCCAAGATCGGCGTCAACGTCGAGATCGTTTCCTATGAGTGGGCCGAATACCTCGACCGTTCGAAGGCAAAGGATCGCGATGGCGCCGTCATCCTCGGCTGGACCGGCGACAATGGCGATCCGGACAACTTCCTCGACACGCTCCTCGGCTGCAACGCCGTAGGTGGCAACAACCGCGCCCAATGGTGCAACGAGGAGTTCGACGCGCTCGTCAAGAAGGCCAAGGTGACCTCGGACCAGGAAGAGCGTACGGAGCTTTATGAGCAGGCACAGGTCGTCTTCAAGCGCGAAGCGCCATGGGCCACGCTCGACCATTCGCTGTCGATCGTTCCGATGCGCAAGGAAGTCTCCGGCTTCGTCCAGAGCCCGCTCGGCGATTTCACCTTTGAAAACGTCGATATCGCGGAGTAATCGCCTCTAAAAAGGCGAAATTGCCGCGGGACGCGTTGCGTTTCCCGCGGCAATTGCTTTATGAGCGCCAGAAAAAAATGAAGTGAAACCACTTCAAGCGCGCCACGAGCGGGGTCCAATGCCTGCCGGGGCTCAAGGGAAAAAAGGTTTCCTATGTTCGGCTTTCTCCTGCGGCGTCTCGCCGTTCTGATCCCGACTTTCATCGGGGTCTCTATCATTGCTTTCTCCTTCATCCGGCTCCTGCCGGGCGATCCCGTGGCTCTTCTCTCGGGCGAGCGGGTCATGTCGCCCGAGCGCCACGCGCAGATCAGTGCGCAGCTCGGGCTCGACCGGCCGGTGGTCGTTCAGTATCTCGACTATCTCGGCGGCGTCCTGACCGGCGATTTCGGCTCGTCCATCGTCTCTAAGAGCCCGATCCTCGATCAGTTCCTCGCGCTGTTTCCTGCAACCGTCGAGCTTTCGCTCTGCGCCATCATCCTCGCGATCCTCATCGGCATTCCCGCCGGCGTGATCGCGGCGATCAAGCGCGGCTCCATTTTCGACCAGTCCCTGATGGGGGTTGCCCTCGTCGGCTATTCCATGCCGATCTTCTGGTGGGGCCTTCTGCTGATCATCCTCTTCTCCGGCATCCTGCAATGGACGCCGGTCTCGGGCCGCATCTCGCTGATGTTCTTCTTCCCGCCGGTGACCGGCTTCATGCTGATCGACTCGCTGCTATCTGGCCAGAAGGGCGCGTTCATCTCGGCGCTCAGCCACCTGGCCCTGCCGTCCATCGTCCTGGCGACCATCCCGCTTGCCGTCATCGCTCGCCAGACACGCTCGGCGATGCTGGAGGTCCTGTCCGAGGACTACGTCCGCACTGCGCGCGCAAAAGGCCTGTCGCCTTTCCGGGTGGTGGGCGTCCACGCACTGCGCAACGCGATGATCCCCGTCATCACCACCATCGGGCTGCAGATCGGCGTCATGCTTGCCGGCGCCATCCTGACGGAGACGATCTTCTCGTGGCCCGGGATAGGCAAGTGGATGGTCGATAGCGTCTTCAGGCGCGACTACCCCGTGATCCAGGGCGGCCTTCTCCTGATTGCCGGCATCATCATGATCGTCAATCTCATTGTTGACCTGCTCTACGGGCTGATCAACCCCCGTATCCGGCACTAGAAGGAGAAAATCCCATGGCCGATACCATCACCGATATCGACAACTCTCCGGAAGTGCTTTCGACCGGCGCCTTGCGGCGCCGGATGCTCAAGGAGTTCTGGTTCTACTTCTCCGAAAACCGGGGGGCCGTTATTGGCCTCTTCGTTTTCATCGCCCTCGTCCTGGTCGCTGTCTTCGCACCGCTGATCGCTCCCCACTCGCCGTTCGAGCAGTACCGCGACATGGTGCTGTTGCCTCCCGTCTGGATGGAGGGCGGAAGTTGGGACTACCTCCTCGGCACGGACCCCGTGGGCCGCGACATCCTGTCCCGCCTCATCTACGGCGCCCAGTATTCGCTGTTCATCGGGGTGTTCGTGACGACGCTGTCGCTCACCGGCGGCATCCTCGTCGGCCTGATCGCCGGTTATTACCGCGGCTGGGTAGACACGGTCATCATGCGTCTGATGGACATCATCCTTGCCTTCCCGTCGCTGCTGCTCGCCCTCGTGCTCGTTGCGATCCTCGGCCCCAGCCTGACGAACGGCATGATCGCCATCGCACTGACGCTGCAGCCGCACTTCGTGCGCCTGACCCGCGCCGCCGTGATGGCCGAGAAGACCCGCGACTACGTCACGGCATCGCGCCTCGCCGGCGCCGGGCCGCTGCGCCTGATGTTCCGCACGATCCTGCCGAACTGCACAGCCCCGCTGATCGTCCAGGCGACGCTGTCGTTCTCGAACGCGATCCTCGATGCCGCAGCGCTTGGCTTCCTCGGCATGGGCGCCCAGCCCCCGGCACCCGAATGGGGCACGATGCTGGCCGAGGCCCGCGAGTTCATTCTCCGTGCCTGGTGGGTCGTCACCTTCCCCGGCCTCGCCATCCTGATCACTGTTCTTGCCATCAACCTGATGGGCGACGGTCTGCGCGACGCGCTTGACCCGAAACTGAAGAGGTCCTGATCATGGCGCTTCTGCAAATCGACAATCTCACCGTGGAATTCGAAACTGCGACCGGCTGGTTCAAAGCCGTCGACGGGGTCTCGATCTCCGTCGAAAAGGGAGAAGTCCTCGCGATCGTCGGCGAATCCGGTTCCGGCAAGTCGGTCGCCATGCTCGCCGTCATGGGCCTGCTGCCCTGGACGGCGAAGATCACCGCCGACCGCATGCTGTTCGAAGGGCGCGATATCCAGAAGATCAGCCCGGTCGAGCGTCGCAAGCTGATCGGCAAGGATATCGCGATGATCTTCCAAGAGCCGATCGCGAGCCTCAATCCGTGCTTCACGGTGGGCTTCCAGATCGAGGAAGTGCTGCGCATCCATCTCGGTCTGGACAAGAAAGCTCGCCGCGCCCGCGCGATCGAATTGTTCCGCCTGGTCGGCCTGCCCAATCCGGAAGAACGGTTGAACAGCTTCCCGCACCAGATGTCGGGCGGGCAATGCCAGCGCGTGATGATCGCCATGGCCATTGCCTGCGATCCGAAGCTCCTGATCGCCGACGAGCCGACCACCGCGCTCGACGTGACCATCCAGAAGCAGATCCTCGATCTCATCATGGCACTGCAGGAAAAGAACGGCATGGGCCTGATCATGATCACCCATGACATGGGCGTCGTGGCCGAGACCGCCGACCGCGTCGTCGTGCAGTACAAGGGCCGGAAGATGGAGGAAGCCGACGTGCTCTCCCTCTTCGAAAGCCCGAAGAGCAACTATACGAAGGCGCTTCTGGCGGCTCTTCCCGAAAATGCGACCGGCGACCGCCTGACCACCGTTTCCGCCTTCTTCGACGGCGCGCCCGAACCGGCACCGGAGGCGCGCGCCTGATGGACACCAAGAGCGATACCATGACCGACAACATCATGCTCGAAGTGCGCGACATCAAGCGCGACTATGAGCTGCCCGGCGGCTTCATGAAGCCGAAGAAGACCATCCATGCGGTGAAGGGCGTGTCCTTCAAGCTGGAACGCGGCAAGACGCTGGCGATCGTCGGCGAGAGCGGCTGCGGCAAGTCCACGCTTGCGCGTATGATCACCTTCATCGACGAGCCTACCGCCGGCGACCTGCTGATCGACGGCCAGAAGGTCGATACGCGACCCGGCCATTTGAGCCAGGAGATGCGCCAGAAGGTGCAGATCGTCTTCCAAAATCCCTACGGCTCGCTCAACCCGCGCCAGAAGATCGGCGACGTCCTCGGGGAGCCGCTGGCGATCAACACCGGCATGTCGGCATCCGAGCGGCGTGACCGCGCCAACGAGATGCTTGTGAAAGTCGGCCTTGGTCCGGAACATTACAACCGCTACCCGCACATGTTCTCCGGCGGCCAGCGCCAGCGCATCGCGATCGCGCGTGCGCTGATGATGAACCCGAAGCTCCTGGTTCTCGACGAACCGGTTTCCGCGCTCGACCTTTCCGTACAGGCGCAGGTACTGAACCTCCTCGCCGACCTGCAGGACGAATTCGGGCTGACCTACGTCTTCATCAGCCACGACTTGTCTGTCGTGCGCTACATCGCCGACGAAGTGATGGTGATGTACTTCGGCGAAGCCGTCGAATACGGCACCCGTGACGAGGTATTCGCAGATCCGAAGCACGAATATACCCGTACGCTGTTTGCGGCGACGCCGAGGGCGGACGCCGAGTCCATTCGCGCCCGCATCGCACGCAAGAAGGCGGCGAGCGCCGCCTGAGCGCAGGCATGACATCCCGGCACTGGCGGTTCCGCCAGCGTCGGTCAAATGTGGGCGGCATAGACTTCGCGTCCCGCTGAGGTTGCCGCGGCGTTCCCGCGAACATTGACCCTGTCCGGCGTCTCCAGTAGAACGCCGCATCCAGCCCCGGTCTCCGACCGGGCGAAAACGCTCCGGAGTTGCAGCGGATGGCGCCAATCCCGCCGAAATCGCGGGTATATCTTCGGCATCGCAGACCCCGCATGGCCTGCCTGCCATGGCTGGCGCTCGGATTGCTCGTCGTTGCCTTTGCGGGTCTTCTTGCCGACGCCACGCGTGACGTCCGCCTGAAGGGGCGCACGATCGCAGCCGAAAAGACTTCCGATGAGCAACATCTGACGAAGCGTGATCCAGCGCGCCTGGTTTCCGTCGATGCACGTAGGGACGGAACAGCCTCAGGCCTGTCCGATGGCAGCGGAGGCCTTCTGCCACGCCTCATCGTATCGCCCACACGCTCCCATACCCGCGTATCGAAGGGCCCATGGGACCACAGCCGAACAGTTCCGGGCGCGTTGGCGGGCCGGTTTCAGCCCAGGGCGCCACCCGAAGCGGCCTGAACGGTCGGACGCCGATAGCGTCCCCATCGCATGGAATTTACGCGTCCTGGCCCGATAAGGCGCCAACGGACTCAGCAGGAATAGACAAATGAGAAATTCCCCTTGGGTGGTGGCGACTTACGCCTTCATCATCCTTATCGGCATCCTCGTCGCGCTGCCGAATGTGCTGCCCCAATCAACGCTCGACCGCATGCCCTCATGGCTACCGCATGACCGCGTCTCGCTCGGCCTCGATCTTCGAGGCGGCTCTCACCTCGTTCTGGAAGTCGATCGCGCCGATCTGGTCAACGAGCGGCTTCAGAACCTGCTGCAGGACAGCCGTCGCGTCCTGCGCGACAACGGCATCGAACCCGCGGGCGTTCGGCGTAACGGCGACGTCATTACGGTGACCCTCCGCGATCCCGGCCAGCGGAGCGCGGCGGTGACGCAGTTGGAAACGCTCGCGAACCCCGTGGGTATTGGCACGGCGATCGGCCAGTCCGACATCGACATAAATACACCCTCCGACAACACCGTAACGCTCGCCTATACCGAAGCCGGTATCACCTCCCACGGCAGTGCCGCAGTCGAGCAGAGCTTGGAGATCATCCGCCAGCGAGTGGACCAGGTAGGCGTCGCTGAGCCGACGATCCAGCGCGTTGGCGACGACCGCGTTCTCGTTCAGCTCCCTGGCGAACAGGATCCGTCGCACCTGCGCCAACTGCTCGGTTCCACTGCCAAGATGAGCTTTCATCTTCTTGGCAATCAGGGCCAGCCGGGCGTCACGATGCTCCCGGACGAGGAGGGCAACCAGTACCCCGTTCTCGACCGCGTTGAGCTCTCCGGCGACCGCCTGACCGACGCGCGCGCTGCATTCGACCCGCAGACCAACGAGCCGATCGTCAATTTCCGCTTCGATACCGCCGGTGCCAACCGGTTCGCGCAGATCACGCAGGCCAATGTCGGCCGTCCCTTTGCCATCGTTCTCGACGACAAGGTGCTCAGTGCTCCGGTCATCCGGCAGCCGATCACCGGAGGGTCGGGCCAGATCTCCGGCGGCTTCGCCGTGGAGGAAGCCAATACACTGGCGGCACTCCTCCGGGCTGGCGCCCTGCCGGCAAAGCTTACGGTCATCGAAGAACGCACCGTGGGCGCCGATCTCGGTTCCGATGCGATCGAGATGGGTATCTTCACCGGCTTCATCGGCTTCGGACTCGTCGTCGCCTTCATGTTCTTCCTCTACGGCACGTGGGGCATCCTTGCGAACGTTGCGCTGACGCTAAACGTCATTCTCACCTTCGCAGGCTTGACCATGCTCGGCGCCACCCTGACGCTTCCGGGCATTGCCGGTATTGTGCTGGGCATCGGGCTTGCGGTCGACGCCAACGTGCTGATCAACGAGCGCATTAAGGAAGAAGCCCGCAAGGGGCGAAGTGCCTTTGCGTCCATCGATGCCGGCTTCAAGCGCGCCTACTCCACGATCGTCGACAGTAACGTCACCGCGTTGATCGCAACCGTTCTGCTCTTCTGGTTCGGGTCCGGCCCGGTTCGCGGTTTTGCCGTCACAATGGGGATCGGCATTGCGATATCCATGTTCACGGCCGTATCCATCGTCCGGGTAGCGATGGTGTACATCGCCACTCGCCGAAAGCTGAAGAAGATCGAGATCAAGCCCCTGCTGCCGATCAACCTCATTCCGGACGGCACGCGGATCAACTTCATGAAGGCCCGATTCTTCGGCATCGGCGTCTCCCTCGTTCTATCGGCTGCATCGATCGTGCTGTTCTTCACGCCCGGTCTCAACTACGGCGTGGATTTCCGTGGCGGCATCCAGATGGAGGTCGCGACCGAGGGCGAAGCCGACCTCGCCGCCTTCCGCAGCCATCTGGGCGAGCTTGGAATGGGCGAGGTGGCCCTGCAGGAATTCGGTAGCCCCAACCACCTGCTGGTGCGCGTCGAGCGCCAACCGGGAGGCGAAGAGGCACAGACCGCTGCGGTCGAAAAGCTGCGGGCCGAAGTCGTGCAGATCGATCCCACTGCCAAGGTGCAGCGGACGGAAGTCGTTGGTCCGAAGGTCAGCGGCGAACTGGCGACGGCCGGTATCCTCTCGGTCGTCCTCGCCTCGCTCGCCATGCTCATCTACATCTGGGTGCGGTTCGAATGGCCCTTCGCGGTCGGCGCTATCGCCACCCTTGTCCTCGACGTGACCAAGACGGTCGGCTTCTTCGCCATCACCGGGCTGGATTTCAACCTGACGGCTATCGCCGCGCTGCTGACGCTGGTCGGCTATTCGGTGAACGACAAGGTCGTGGTCTACGACCGCATGAGGGAAAACATGCGGCTCTACAAGAAGATGCCGCTACGCGAGCTGATTGACCTGTCGATCAACGAGACCCTCGCCCGAAGCCTCTACACCTCCGTCACCGCCTTTCTCGCGATGCTGCCTATGGCGATCTGGGGCGGCAGCGCCGTGGAAAGCTTCGCCATCCCCATGGTGTTCGGCATCCTCATCGCCGCGTCGTCTTCCGTGTTCATCGCGGCACCGATCCTGCTCTTCCTCGGCGACTGGCGCACCAGCCGCGCAAAGGCGGCAGCAGCCGCCAAGGAATCGTCGGGTGAAAACGCCGAGGAAGCCCGCCAGGCGTGACGACAACGGAAAACGAAGGGGCGGAACTCAGTCCGCCCCTTTCAGTCTGCGCCACGAGGCGGTGAACGATGCCGGATATCGCTGCCTATGCCGCGCTGTTCGCCGCAGGCTTCGTCGCCGCGACGATCTTCCCGATGCAATCGGAAGCGATTCTCGTCGGCCTCATCCTGTCCGGAGACCATTCCACCCCGGCGCTTCTGGCCGTCGCCTCCGTCGCCAACACACTGGGCGCCGTGGTCAACTGGGCCCTGGGAAGAGGGGTCGAGCGCTTCAGGGATCGCCGCTGGTTCCCGGCTTCTCCGGAGAAACTGGAGCGCGCTCAAGACTGGTACCGGCGGTTCGGGAAATGGTCGCTGCTCCTGAGCTGGATGCCGATCGGAGGAGATGCGCTCACAGTGCTCGCCGGCGTATTGCGGGAGCCCCTGCCAACCTTCCTCCTTCTGGTGTTCGTCGGCAAGGCCGCACGCTACATCGTACTCGCCTCCGTCACCCATGGCTTCATCTGAACCGTAGGTGCGCCTGCGGAGCGCAGGCGCTCACCACGCTGCTCGGTAGATGGCATGAGCATCCGCCTCGGTGACCTCGCGCGGATTGTTGACGAGCAGCCGTGCCTGCTGCATCGCGTCACGCGCCATGCCGGGCAGATGCCCTTCCTCAATCCCGACGTCGCGCAAACGCAACGGCAACCCCACCCGCGCGGACAAGCCGGCCAGCCGATGGATGAATGCGGCGCAGCGGGCCTCTACCTCTTCTTCACCGACAAGGTCCGGAAAGACGTCGGCTGCGATTTCGGCATAGTCAGATGCTGCCTCCGGCGCATTGAACCGAAGCACGTGTGGCAGCACCAGCGCGTTCGACAGCCCGTGAGGAATGTGGAAGCCGCCGCCGATCGGATAGGCGAGCGCATGGACCGCGGCGACCGGCGAATTGGCGAAGGCCTGCCCGGCCAGCATGGAGCCAAGCAGCATCGATCCGCGAGCAGCGCGGTCGGCACCGTCGTACACCGCCCTCTCGATGTTGGCGCCGAGCATCCGCAGCGCCTGCCGCGCCAGCATCTTCGACAGCGGGTTGTTGTTGGCATTTCTCGAGGCATAGGCCTCGATCGCGTGGACCATGGCGTCGATGCCTGTCGCGGCAGTGATCTGCGGCGGCAGGCCGAGCGTCAGATCCGGATCGAGAATGGCTACATCGGGCAGGAGAATGGAAGACGAGATACCTCTCTTCTCCGCACCACCGATCGTGATGATCGACACAGGGGTTACTTCCGATCCGGTTCCGGCGGTCGTCGGCACCAGCACCAGCGGCAGACGCGGCCCCTTCGCCTTGCCGACGCCCCATGCCTCTTCGACATCCTCGCCGGAACCGAGAAGCAGCGCCGCGACCTTGGCAACATCAAGCGACGACCCGCCGCCGAAACCGATGACCCCGGAAACGCCTGCCGCCCTCGCCGTATCAACCGCCCGCAGAACGGTCGCGAGCGAAGGATCGGCCTCGACCTCATCGAAGACGTGAGCCTCGATCCCGGCTCTCGAGAGCGCCGCCAGCGCCGGATTAGAGAGCCCGAGCCGCCGTATGCCCGGATCCGTGACGAAGAGGACACGGCTTCCGAGACGCTGGCCCATTATGGTGGCAAGATCGATGGCGGCACCGGCACGGAAGATGATCTGCGCGGTAGTATTGAACACGAACGGCTGCATGCACTTCCCCTCAAACCCTAAGACCGGCAGGAGAGAACCCCGCCAAGCGTGCGCCATCAAAGACGCACGGTCGGCGCGGCGCAAGAGGATGGCGGCTACCCGATGGCCATAAGGCTGGCATTGCCGCCGGCAGCCGCAGTGTTGACGGATGTGGAGACCTCTTCGAGCAGCCAACTGAGGCAGTAGGCGTCGGGGTTGTGCATGTCCCTGGCCGACGCCGACTGCACCGGAACAAGCGGCCCGGACAGCGATGCGATTCGTCCCGTCATATCCCTCACCCGCTCCTCCTCGCCTTCGATCAATGCAGCGGCATAGGTGCCCGCAGCGGCCCAGCCACCGGTCCACGAGATGCGTGCCTCTACGCATGCCGGAAGGTCCACCATCACGCTCCTGAGGCCATCGTTCTCGTCAATGACCGCCGAGTTGCCTGTCGCGAGGACTGCCGCGACCTGATGACAAAGTCCCTCTGCGGACTCCGGCAGAAGCAGAATGCGGCCACGGGCATGCAGGCCGTAGAGATTGCTTTCCCCCACGGGCCCGGGCAGTTCCACCTTCAACCCGAGAGCGGAAGCGCTTCCCATTGCATCTGCCACCGCGGCCTCTTCGGCTTTCCCCGTCGACTGCAGCCAGCGCACGTAATCGAGCAGCGCCGGATCGATGTGGACGGAGCTGTGCTGCGGCGGGATCGGCGGGGTCTGGACCAGCCGGCCGAGATAGAGCGGTCCGCCGGCCTTGGGTCCGGTACCGGAAAGTCCACGACCGCCAAACGGCTGCGAGCCGACCACGGCGCCGATGATGTTACGGTTGACGTAGAGATTGCCCGCCCGAATCCGGCTCGTCACATGCGCGATCGTCTCGTCGAGCCGCGTGTGCAGGCCGAAAGTCAGCCCGTACCCGGTGCTGTTGATCTCGTCGATCAGCCTGTCCAACTCGTTGCGGCGGTAACGGATGACATGCAGGACGGGGCCGAAAACCTCCCTCTCCAGATCCTTGAGCGACTGCAGCTCGATGATCGTCGGAGGAACGAAGGTGCCCGCCCCTGTTTCACCCGGCATCTCGATCTGCTCGATCTTCCGCCCGAGCGTCCGCATCTTCGCTATATGGGCTTCGATGGTCTGCTTCGCCTCCTGCGTGATCACCGGGCCGATGTCCACGCTCAGACGGTCCGTGCGGCCGATACTGAGTTCCTTCAAGGCACCCTTGAGCATTGTCAGCGTGCGGTCGGCAATGTCTTCCTGCAGGCAGAGAACCCTGAGGGCGGAGCAGCGCTGGCCGGCGCTGTCGAAAGCCGATGCGATCACGTCGCCGACCACCTGCTCCGCCAGGGCTGAGGAATCGACGATCATGGCGTTCTGCCCGCCCGTCTCTGCGATCAGCGGGATCGGCTTGCCGTTCGGCAGAAGCCGCTCGGCGAGCTGCTTCTGGATGAGGCGTCCGACTTCGGTGGACCCGGTGAACATGACGCCGGAGGTTTCAGGCGCGTCCACGAGCGCCGCCCCGACGCGGCCGTCTCCGGGGACGAATTGCAGTGCCGCGGGAGGAATGCCGGCCTCGCGCAGCATCCGCACCGCTTCCGCGGCGATCAGAGGTGTCTCTTCCGCCGGCTTCGCCAGCACCGGATTGCCCGCCACGAGCGCGGCAGCGACTTGCCCGGTGAAGATGGCGAGCGGAAAATTCCAGGGGCTGATGCAGACGACCGGCCCAAGCGGCTTATGGCCGACACCGAGAGTACGCCGCGCCTGTTCCGCATAATAGCGCAGGAAGTCGACCGCTTCCCGGACCTCGGCGATGGCATTCGTGGTCGATTTCCCTGCTTCCCGCATGATCAGACCGAGCAGGATCGGCATCCGCTCCTGCATGAGGTCTGCCGCCTTTTCCAGACACGCTGCCCGTTCCGCCGGAGGAACCGCGGCCCATGCGGATGCCTCTCGCGCCGCCTGCCGCACTGCCGCCCTCCCTTCTTCATCGGATGCTTCGGTCACCTGTCCGACGACGTCCCGATGATCCGCGGGGTTGTGAAGGGGTCTGGGATCACCCTCAGGCGAGATTCCCGGGATCACTGGAGCCGCAGTCCAGCCGGTCGTGGCACTGTGCTGCAGCGCTTTGCTCAACATTTCCAAACAATGCTCGTTCGAGAGATCAAGACCTGCGGAATTGAGGCGCGTCCGGCCGAATATGTCACGCGGCAGAGCGATCTGCTCGTGTCTTGCGCCCGGAACGACCATTGCACGAACGAGGTCTGCAGGATCAGCAGTCAACTCGTCCACGGACACCGCAGGATCGGCAATCCGGTTGACGAAAGAAGAATTGGCGCCGTTCTCCAGCAGCCGGCGGACGAGATAGGCGAGCAGGGTTTCGTGAGTACCGACAGGCGCATAGATGCGGCAGGGTCGGTCAAGCTTGTCCTCGCCCACCACTTCGTCATAAAGCGGCTCTCCCATGCCATGGAGGCACTGGAACTCGTATTGTCCTATCCGGAAATCCGGGCCGGCAAGGTGGTAGATTGTGGCAAGCGTCTGCGCGTTATGGGTTGCGAATTGCGGAAAAACGGCATCGGTCGCGGCCAGAAGCTTCTTTGCGCAGGCGATGTAGGATACGTCCGTGTGAAGCTTCCGCGTGAATACGGGAAAGTCTTCCAGCCCCTCCAGTTGGGCGCGCTTGATTTCCGCGTCCCAGTAGGCGCCCTTCACCAGGCGCACCATGATCCTGTGACCCGAACGGCGAGCGAGATCGATGATGAAATCGAGCACGAACGGGCATCGTTTCCCGTAGGCCTGTACGACGAAGCCGATGCCGTCCCAGCCTTGAAGCTGTGGATCGAAACAGAGGTCTTCGAGCAGGTCGAGCGAGAGTTCCAGCCGGTCTGCCTCCTCGGCATCGATATTGAGCCCGATGTTGTAGGACTTCGCGATGAGCGCGAGCGCCCTCACCTTCGGCAGCAATTCTTCCATCACCCGCCCGGCCTGCGCGCGGGTGTATCGCGGGTGCAGAGCGGAAAGCTTGATGGAAATGCCGGGGCCTTCGTAGACGCCACGGCCACCGGAAGCCTTGCCGATGGCATGGATCGCGCTTTCGTAGTCACGGTAGTAGCGGGCTGCATCTTCCGCCGTCGTGGCGGCCTCTCCCAGCATGTCGTAGGAATAGCCGAAACCGCGCTCCTCCAGGGGAATTGCCCGGCGCAGCGCCTCCGCGATGTTCTGCCCTGTGACGAACTGCTCCCCCATCATGCGCATCGCCATGTCGACACCGCGCCGGATCACCGGCTCGCCGCAGCGCGCGATCAGCCGCGTCAGTGCCGCTGCGAGACTGCGGTCGTTGACCGTGGAGGTCAGCTTGCCGGTGACGACGAGGCCCCAGGTGGCGGCGTTGACGAACAGCGACCGTCCTCCGCCCATATGCGATTTCCAGTCGCCGGCGGATATCTTGTCGCGGATCAGCGCATCTCTCGTTGCGCTGTCGGGAATGCGGAGCAGCGCCTCCGCGAGGCACATGAGCGCCACGCCTTCCTGGCTGGAAAGCGAGTATTCGTGCACCAGTCCCTCCACGCCGGAACCGCGATGCTTGGCCCGCAAGGCCTCGATGAGGGTTCGGGAAGTTTCCCGAACCTCGGTCCGTACCGTCTCCGGCAGAGTTGCCGCGGCAAGCAGCGGAGCAAGGGATTCCGGTTCGGGTGAACGATATGCAGCGGTAATCGCTTTCCGAAGCGGGGTTTGCGATCGTACGGGAGGCGCGAAATCGGCGAAGGGGATGGGGTGTGAGTGAGTGCTCATTGAGCGGTTCCTGACAGAGAAGCAGTGATACTGGATACTACCGTGGCCAGACCCTCCGCGTGGACTTTTCAGCGGGGCCGACGCAGTGTAATTTCCTGTAGTTTTTGGAAAATGCAGCGAAGTTGACTATGAAAGAAGGAAAAATAAGCCAACTTGATGCCTATGATCGCAAGATCCTCGAGATCGTTGCGGAAGACGGGCGTATTCCGGTAACGGATCTGGCCAACCGCATCGGGCTGTCGAAGACGCCGAGTGCCGCGCGACTCAAGCGCCTTTCCGAGGAAGGGTATATCCAGGCCTTTCGCGCGGTTCTCGATCCGCAGAAACTCGGTTTGGATCATGTAGCCTTTGCCGAGGTGACGCTATCGGACACGCGGGAGAAGGCCCTTGCGGAGTTCAATCAGGCGGTCAGGAAGATCCGGGAGGTGGAAGAGTGCCACATGATCGCCGGACGCTTCGACTACCTGCTGAAGGTCCGCACCTCCAATATTCGGCGATATCGCGAAATACTGGGCGAGAAGATTTCGAGCCTGCCGCACGTGGCGAGCACCTCGACCTCGGTTGCGAT
>DASUPM010000273.1:0-2445 GCA_036281095.1 Pseudorhizobium sp. | reverse complement strand
GGCGGCATCGATGATCCTTGCCTCGCACTCCAGCGACAGCCGGTTATAGACCGGTTCGATCGCTTCCTGGATCGTCAGGATATGGTCCTCGGGTTTGACATGGATGTGCGCCGAAATTGCCATCTTTCTCTCCATTGCGAGGGATAGCTTCCGAATCCGCGGGAACGGTTTTTGTTCCACCTGTTTTCACAAGAATGTCACAAGAAGGTGGGCGCGGCATTTTTGCCGCATCCCCTAGATGGTTGTTCCGCCGGCGGCACTGGTGGAGCGTGCGAAGACGCACCGAATGTCCGACCGGTCCCGTGGTTGCAGCCTTCGCGTTTCGGCAGGAGGTAACGGAGTGGGTGCGAGCCGCGGTGAAGCAGGCGTAGGCCGGATGCGTCGCAGCTTTTCTCCCGGATAAAGGCTTTGGAGAGAGATTTGCTCATCATCCGCACGTCATGAAACCGCTGTTTCTGTCATTGCCGCCGCCAAGCTTTCATAATCCGCGAAAGAGCATGGAAGAACCTCATGACGATCCACGACGCCTCCGGTCCGCGCCTGGCCGAACTCGCCGCCACGCTTGATGTGCAATTCGAGAAGCTCGATCTCGCCGGACGTCTCGCGCTTTCCGCCGAACTGGGCCGCGCCGTCTTCACCACCAGCCTCGGGATAGAGGACCAGGTGATCACGGCTGCGATCGGCACCGACGGTCTCGATATCGAAGTCGCGACGCTGGAAACCGGCCGGCTTTTCCCCGAAACGCTGTCGCTGATCGAAGAGACCGAGGATCGCTTCGGGATCGAGATCCGCCGGTTTCATCCGGAGAAGGCCGATGTCGATGCCTATGCGGCACAATACGGTCTCAACGGCTTCTACGAGAGTGTCGAGGCCCGCCACGCCTGCTGTCATGTGCGCAAGCTGAAGCCGCTTTCCCGTGCGCTCGAAGGTGCGGCCATCTGGGTGACCGGCCTGCGCCGCAGCCAGTCCGGCAACCGCGCCGCCACGCCCTTCGTCGAATACGATGGCGAACGCGGCCTCATCAAGGTCAATCCGCTCGCCGACTGGTCGCTCGACCGGATCAATGCCTATGTCGAGGAACATGCCGTCCCGACCAACCCGCTGCACAAGCGCGGCTATCCTTCGATCGGTTGCGAGCCCTGCACCCGGGCGATCAAGCCCGGCGAGCCGGAGCGTGCCGGCCGCTGGTGGTGGGAAAACGACGAAAAGCGCGAATGCGGCCTGCATGTCCCCGAAGCCGCGGTCCCCTCCCTGAATTCCAGTTCCCTTTAGTCCGGCGAACAGCCGTTTCGCCGTGGAGAGATATTGATGTCCGATGCCATTCACGCAGCAGAGCCCAAATCTGCTTCGTCCGCCAAGCCGCTGCTCGATCCGCACCTGAAGGCGCTGGAAAACGAGGCGATCCACATCTTCCGCGAGGTCGCCGCCGAATTCGAGCGGCCGGTGATGCTCTATTCGATCGGTAAGGATTCCTCCGTCCTGCTGCACCTCGCGCGCAAGGCCTTCCATCCGGGTCGGGTGCCTTTCCCGCTGCTGCACGTGGATACGACCTGGAAATTCAGGGAGATGATCGAGTTTCGCGACGAGATCGCCCGCCGCTACGATCTCGATCTCGTGGTGCACACCAATCCCCGGGGCAAGGCGGAGGGGGTGACGCCCTTCACCCACGGATCGGCTCTCTATACCGATATCATGAAGACGGAAGCACTGCGCCAGGCGCTGGATGCGGGGCAATACGACGCGGCCTTCGGCGGTGCCCGCCGCGACGAAGAGGCAAGCCGCGCCAAGGAGCGGATCTATTCCTTCCGCACGCCGGATCATCGCTGGGACCCGCGCAACCAGCGGCCGGAACTGTGGAACGTCTATAACGGCATGGTCCGCAAGGGCGAGAGCGTCCGCGCCTTCCCCCTCTCCAACTGGACCGAAGTCGATATCTGGCGCTACATCCAGGCGGAGGACATTCCGCTGGTGCCGCTCTATTTCGCTGCCGAACGCCCCTATGTGGAGCGCGACGGCATGATGATCCTGGCGGAGGATCCACGCCTCGAACTGCTTCCCGACGAGACGGTCCAGCGCGGGTTCATCCGCTTCCGCACACTCGGCTGCTTCCCGCTGACCGGCGCCATCCGCTCGCGCGCCACGACGCTGGAAGACGTGATCGCCGAACTCGAAATCGCCACCGTCTCCGAACGCCAGGGACGCGCCATCGACCGCGACCAGTCCGGCTCGATGGAAAAGAAAAAACGCGAAGGATATTTCTGAGATGACCGCATCCGCCACCGCCGCCTCGGCCGCCGTTCATCCTGCCGCGGATGCCTTGCAGGCGACGCGCGACATGCGTCCCTTGCGCCTGATCACCTGCGACAGCGTCGACGACGGCAAGTCCACGCTGATCGGACGGCTGCTCTGGGACACCAAGGCCGTCAAGGAGGATCAGGCGGCGAC
>DASUPM010000272.1:0-3097 GCA_036281095.1 Pseudorhizobium sp. | reverse complement strand
CAGCCCTTCAGCGCTCCGGTAAAATCATCCGTTGGCTCCAGCCGCCCCATGAATTCCTCGGCGGCATCCTCGATGGCCGCAAAGTGGTTCGGGCGGCGCTCCAGCTGCTCGCGGACCTCATCGATGGGAAGGCGCGCACCCGCGACGGATGTCTCATGGCCCTCGCGCGCCAGGATTTCCGTCAGGTCCGTGAGGCGCGCCGCCTGCTCCCGATAGGCGCGGTATAGCTTCACAAGCCCCAGCGCCGCATTGGGTGCGGCATCCGAGACCTCGACGATTTCCTGCTCCCCGGGAATTTCCCCGGCAAGCAACGGGTCGGAAAAGACTTCGCGCAACTGGCTGCCCAGCCCGCCGCCCTCGCCCTGCAGCATGTCGAGATCGACCTTGTAGACGGCGGAAAGCTTGAGCAGCAACTGGACGGTCAGCGGGCGCTGGTTGCGCTCGATGAGATTGAGATAGGAGGGCGAGATGGCGAGCGCTTCGGCCATCGCCGTCTGCGTCAGCCCCATCCCCATCCGTACGCGCCGAACCCGAGGTCCGGCAAAGATCTTTCGCTCCGCCATTGTCGTCCGCTTTTACAAATTGCAGCACAAGCATCTTTTACAACATTTACATTTTCACAGCGAACAACGTCAAAGGCAATACATCGTAACCTCTTTCATCCGCCCTTTCAGCGTTATTTCCTGGTCATTTTTCGCTCGCTTTGTAAATCTCGTCACAGAGCGAGCGCTGCAATCCGTCTCGTCACCGAAACATCAGAAAGATGGGAGATGCCTGCATGACTGAATTTTACAACCTTGTCCCGAGCGCATCCAAAGGCCGCTATGACGGCATAGAGCGGCCATACACCGTCGAGGACGTACGGCGGCTGCGCGGCTCGGTCGATATCCGGCATTCCCTGGCCGAGATGGGCGCCAACCGGCTTTGGTCGCTGATCAACGAGGAGCCTTTCGTCAACGCGCTCGGAGCGCTCTCGGGCAACCAGGCCATGCAGATGGTCCGGGCCGGCCTCAAGGCAATCTATCTTTCCGGCTGGCAGGTCGCAGCCGATGCCAACACGGCGTCCGCCATGTATCCCGATCAGTCGCTCTACCCTGCAAATGCCGCTCCGGAGCTTGCCCGTCGCATCAACCGCACGCTGCAACGGGCGGATCAGATCGAGACGCAGGAAGGCAAGGGACTTTCGGTCGACACCTGGTTCGCGCCGATCGTCGCCGACGCGGAAGCCGGCTTTGGGGGGCCGCTCAACGCATTCGAGATCATGAAGGCCTTCATCGAGGCCGGCGCCGCTGGCGTTCATTTCGAAGACCAGCTCGCCTCGGAAAAGAAGTGCGGCCATCTCGGCGGAAAGGTGCTGATCCCGACCGCCGCCCATATCCGCAATCTCACCGCCGCCCGCCTTGCGGCCGACGTCATGGGCGTGTCCACGCTGGTTATCGCCCGCACCGATGCGGAGGCAGCCAAGCTCCTCACGTCCGACATCGACGAGCGCGACCAGCCGTTCGTCGATTACGACGCCGGACGCACGGCGGAAGGCTTCTACCGGGTCAGGAACGGCATCGAACCGTGCATCGCGCGCGCGGTCGCCTATGCTCCCTATTGCGACCTGATCTGGATGGAAACCTCAAAGCCCGATCTGGACCAGGCCAGGCGCTTCGCAGAGGCGGTCCACAAGATCCATCCCGGCAAGAAGCTGGCCTATAACTGCTCGCCTTCGTTCAACTGGAAGAAGAACCTGGACGACGCCACCATCGCGAAGTTCCTGAGGGAGCTCGGAGCCATGGGCTACAAGTTCCAGTTCATCACCCTTGCGGGCTTCCACCAGTTGAACCACGGAATGTTCGAACTCGCCCGCGGCTACAGGGACCGCCAGATGGCAGCCTACTCCGAGCTGCAGGAGGCGGAATTCGCGGCGGAGGCCAGCGGCTACACCGCAACCAAGCACCAACGCGAGGTCGGCACCGGCTATTTCGACGCCGTATCGCTCGCCATCACCGGCGGCCAATCCTCGACGACGGCGATGTCGGGGTCCACCGAGACTGCCCAGTTCCGCCCGGCGGCGGAATGAGCCTGCGTCTCGCCTGCCGGCGAGGCTTCGAGAGCAACCGAGAGAAGAGGAGAACTGCCATGAATGTCCAGACCCGTGTCAAGGAACGCGCGGAAGAACAGGCGTCGGCCATGTCCGCCGACCAACAGGCCGCCATCCGCGTGCTCGCCAACGATCTGCACCGTCTCAACCACTCGGTGATGAAGGCCGTGGAAGCCGGCGTGTCGGTCGAGCTCGTCCGCTCCGCACGCCATCACGGCGGAGACGGCAACTGGGGTGACCTGATGATCCCGGTGGTCGTGACGCAAGTTCACTGAGGTGTTGGGGAGGGTGCGGCGAGTCTCGTCCGCGCCCTACTCAATCCGGCGACAATGGATGTTGTCCCGCAAACAACCGGGCATTATCGAGGACCAGCTTGGTGAGGCGATCGACCACCGTCCGGATTTCCGGCCTCTGCCGGTCATCGTCGTTCATGACGATCCATTGCGAATGCCGCAGCGAGGCGACCTCCCCTACCCGTTCAAGCCGCCCATCGTGATCGCAGGCAAAACAGGGAAGTACCGCCAGGCCGGCCCCGGCAAGCACCAGGTCCCGCAGCGATCGCGGCCGATTGACGGTGACGGCGATCTGGGCAGACCAATGGTCGTGGGGATATCGGAGGTAGGCCGAGATGGCCGCCTCCTCCGAGACCGCCAGCCACCGATCGGATGCCGACGGTTCGGCGCCGCGTCGCCGGTAGACGGCATAGGCAACGTCGCCAAGGCGACGCGACGCCAGATTCTTCTCCTGCGGCTCAAACGCGCGAATGCCGATATCGCTTTCTCGGTGGGCCAGCGCGGCGCGCTGTTCCGCGATAATCATGTCGATGCGAAAGCGATCTTCTGCTCTTCTCAGCGCTGAAAAATTCGTTGCAGCCCACCAGGCAAGCCAGGTCCCGCAGGAAATCCTGACCAATGCAGAGCCAGCCGCGTCCTGCTGCCATTCCTCGACGCGACGTGCCGCGCCCTCCATCTCCAGAACCTGATTCAGCAAAAGCGAACCGTCCGCTGT
>DASUPM010000271.1:0-2372 GCA_036281095.1 Pseudorhizobium sp. | reverse complement strand
TCTACCGTTTGACGCCGGCGCCGCTGAAGGCGCGGCTTCTGGAGGCGGTCGGCTTTCACTGCGTCATCGAATATCCGTTCGACAGTGAGTTTTCCCAGCGCTCCGCGGAAGAATTCGTGCAGTCGATCCTCGTGGACTGGCTGCAGGCGAGTGCGGTGGTTACCGGCTTCGATTTCCATTTCGGCAAGGGGCGCGAGGGCGGGCCGGCTTACCTGATGGCAGCCGGCGAGCGGCTGGGCTTCACCGTGAGCCTGATGGATGCCTTTCGCGATGAAAACGCGGAGGTCGTTTCATCGAGCCGCATCCGCTCCCTGCTGGCCGAAGGCGACGTCGTCGCTGCCGCCGGCCTGCTCGGCTATCGTTACACGGTCGAGGCGCAGGTCGTCGGCGGCGAAAAGCTCGGACGTACCCTCGGCTATCCGACCGCCAACATGGCCCTGCCGCCGGAAACGGAACTGAAGGCCGGCATCTACGCGGTGCGCTTCCGCACCCCCGACGGCATCCTGCGCGACGGCGTCGCAAGCTACGGCCGCCGCCCGACGGTGACGGAAAACGGTGCGCCGCTGCTCGAGACCTACGTTTTCGATTTTTCCGGCGATCTCTATGGCCAGACCTGTTCGGTCTCCTTCTTCGGGCATCTCCGTGACGAACTGAAGTTCCAGGGCCTCGATCCGCTCGTCGCGCAGATCAAGCGGGACGAGGAGGAGGCGAGGGCGCTTCTCTCCGGCGTGGCGCCGTTGAGCGAACTGGATGCGAAGATCGCGTTCTGATGGTTACAGGCGTTTGCTGGAGCCGGCGTCTTTCAGGATGGCGTTGGCGGTGTGTCGGCTCTGGAGATTACGTGGCACGAGGATGATCTTACCGGTATGCCGCGACTGCCATTTCTCGTGCGAGCCTTTCGCATTCGTCAGGTATTCGTAGCCGAGTTCGGAGATGATCGCGCGGACGGTCTTGTAGAAGCCATCGACCATCACGCGGCGGCTGGAACGTTGGCAGGTCGCTCCCAGAGGATCGCGGGGATGAGATCTTTCATCGGAGTTTCGGCCATCTGCGCAATCGAGATGTGATTGGCGACAATCAGATCGACCGCCGTATCGAAGATCACTTCTTCGAAGGCATCCACGTTAGGGGCTTCGATATGGAGTCCCTCGATGTCGGTTTCTGAATAGAAGACTCCGGCCTCTGCATCCCAGATGGCCCTGATGAAGAATGTTCTTTTCATAGCATTTCCTCAGGAAGCGGGTGCTTCGGAGAATATATGGCCAGTGTCGGCAGACTGCAACGATGCCCCTGATACCTAGTGCATCCCCCTTCCTTTCCCGTGCAAAAACCCTTAAACAACCGCCACCATGACAGATCTCCGCTTGGCCCTCTTCATACGAATTATCGGCCCGGCCTTCCGTGCGGCTTAGACAGAGCGGCCGGAGGGTCCGGGTTTTCGGCGCTTCATCAAGCGCCTCCGCCAACGGAAATTCATGACACGCGCCCGATCGGCGCCAGAGACGATTGCCCGACATGACCGATACCGCCGAAAAGCTCGACTATTCGAAGACGCTTTACCTGCCCGAAACCGATTTTCCGATGCGCGCCGGCCTGCCGCAGAAGGAGCCGGAAACCGTTGCCCGCTGGCAGCAGATGGATTTGTATAGGAAGCTCAGGGCCTCCGCCGCCGGCCGCGAAAAGTTCGTGCTGCACGACGGCCCGCCCTATGCCAACGGCAACATCCATATCGGCCACGCACTGAACAAGATCCTCAAGGACGTCATCACTCGCTCGTTCCAGATGCGCGGATATGACTCCAACTACGTTCCGGGCTGGGACTGCCACGGCCTGCCGATCGAGTGGAAGATCGAGGAAGAGAATTATCGCGCCAAGGGCAAGGCGAAGCCGGACCTGAAGCAGCCAGACGCGATGATCGAATTCCGCAAGGAATGCCGCGCCTACGCAGAGAAGTGGATCAAGATCCAGGGCGACGAGTTCAAGCGCCTCGGCATCGTCGGGGATTTCGACAATCCGTACCTGACGATGAATTTCCACGCCGAAAGCCGCATCGCCGGCGAACTCCTGAAGATCGCCATGAGCGGCCAGCTCTATCGCGGCTCCAAACCGGTGATGTGGTCGGTGGTCGAGCGTACCGCGCTAGCGGAAGCCGAGGTGGAGTATGCAGACGTCGAGAGCGACACGATCTGGGTGAAGTTCCCGGTGGTCCGGCTCAGCGGGCCGGGCATGCCTGTGGAGAAGGGGGAGGCCTATCGGCAGGCGGTCATCGCGCAGAACGCGGATGGCGGCATCCTCGGCGACCTTCAGGGTTCTTCCGTTGTCATCTGGACCACGACACCCTGGACAATCCCCGGCAACCGCGCAATCGCGTA
>DASUPM010000270.1:0-2962 GCA_036281095.1 Pseudorhizobium sp. | reverse complement strand
GAAGCGGATACCAGCCGATCTCGGTCATGCCGTCCTTGTCGGGAGCGACCGAGCCACCCAGGTGGCGGACCATCATCTGGGCGCCGAGGCAGATGCCGAGGAAGGGTTTGTTCTCCTTGAGAGGGACGCCGATCCAATCGGTCTCCGTTCGTATGAAGGGATCGGGATCATTGGCGCTCATCGGGCCGCCGAAGATTACGGCGCCGGTGTGATGGGCCAGCGTCGAAGGCAAAGGATCGCCGAGGGGCGGGCGGCGGATGTCGAGCGGGTAGCCCTTCTCGGCCAGCATCTGCCCCACGCGCCCGGGAGAGGAATTTTCCTGGTGGAGCACCACCAGAACCGGGAGCTTCTTCGTGTCCCGGGACGGTGCCATAAGCATGCGCTACCTTTCATTCGCCCGCCTGGTCTTCTCCCGACCGGCGCGCAGCCGCCTGCTGGCGCTGCAGGACCCGGTCGCGCGACGAAACGCCCAGAAGGTCGGCAACGCGCCAGATGACATGGTCCTCCATCTCGTTGCGGTCGCCATCGGCATGCACGATGTCCCAGAGGATGCCGAGCAGTTCGACGCGTTCGTCAGGATCCAGATGGCGCTTAAGATCGGAGGTGAAGCGATAATAGTCAACCGCCTCCTGCCCGGCCTCCCGTCCGGCCTCGATGAGCGCGGCGAGCTGCTCGTCGCTCAGGTCGTAACGCTCCTGCAGCAGATCCCGCAGTGTGCGCTGCTCCTCGCGGGACACGTTTCCGTCGGCCTCCATGACCTGGAAGCAGAGGGCGGCGAAGGCGACGCGCGGGTCGTCCGGAGTGAACTCCTCCGGTTGCCGCGCGGCGAGGTTCTGGATGAAGGTCTGGACCCGCTCAAGCATCAATGCGGTCCCGTCAGAAGAGGCGGAGGCGGTTGCGAGGTTCGTTGGCCGCCTGGGCATCCTTGACGCCCGGATCGTCCGGAGGAGGGGGGAAGAAGGCTTCGTCCTCGTCGCCATCGTCGTTCCCGCTTTTTGCCGGTCGTTCCGGTTTCGCAGCAGCGGAAGGCTGTGGTTCGGAAGGCTTTTCGGGCACCACGATCGCTCGTTCCCTTTGCGCGGGAGTTCCGGCCGGGGGTTGAACGGGCTCCTTCGCTTCGATCTCCACAATCTCGGCGGAGGCGATCTCCGCGACGTCGCCGTCGTCCTGGTTCTCGGATTCCTGGACGGCGGGCGAAGGGGCTATCGGGGGAAGCTCGGCGATCGCTTGCCGGGCGAGTTCGCCATCCTCCACGGGCGCCTCAAGCTGGCCGAAGGGTGCCTTCCACTCGAAGGCATCGATCCTGCCGGTCGTCGGAGACAGCGGACGCCAGCGCTCCGAGACGATGCCATCGGCAACCCAGGCCGGATCGCGCGGCGCGCGCAGCGCCTGCGCCATCCAGTGGCGGATGCGGCCCTGGTCTCCGGTATCGGCTTCCTCGATATCGGCGAGCAACAGGTAGACGCTTTCGCGAGGGCTCATGCGGGCGGCAGCCTCGGCCTTGGTGCGTGCCTTGGCAAGTTCCCGCGCGTCGAGGGCGGCTTCCGCGACGGCGATCAGGGATTCGACGTTGTTGGGACGGATGGCCTCCAGCTTCTCCGCCCGCTTCAGGCGATCCACCGCGCTGTCGCCGCTGCGGGCTCTCACGTAGGTGGTGGCAATTTCAGGATGAGGCGTGAGCTTCCAGATACCTTCCAGGACGGCGGCCGCGCGGCGGATGTTGTCCTCCCGCAGATAGGCCTTGGCGGCAATCACGGCGGCGGGAACGAGATCCTTTGCGAGCTTCAACGCAGCCAGCGCATCGTCGCGGGCGCCCTTGGGATCTCCCTCGAGCCGTTCGCCGGCCTTTGCCGTCAGCAGGACCGCCTTCCAGCGATCCGCCTGCTTCCTGTCGATGACACTGGCAGCCCGCTGCTGGTCCAGCAGGCGGATCGCATCATCCCACCGGCCCGCCTGACTGCGGTATTCGAGCGTCGCCTGTGCCGCCCACGGAAGATGGGGCGTGTGCTCGGCGGCGCGTTCGGCATATTGGCGGGCCGCTTCGTCGGCGCCGAGGCGACGCGCCTCCATGTAGAGGCCGCGCAGTCCCAGCTCCCGGGTCTCCGGGTCCTCGGACATGCGCTCGAACCTGGCTCTCGCATCGTCATGCCGCCCCTCGATCAGTGCCGCCTGCGCATCCAGAAGATGCAGCAGCGGTTCCTGGTCCGCGCGGAGCAGACCCTGGGCGCGCACGCTCATCTTCCGGGCGAGCAGGGCATTGCCGGCGCCGGCAGCGATGAGGCCCGTGGAAAGAGCCTGATAACCGCGGTCGCGCTTGCGGGCGCGGAAATAGCGGCTGACCGAATGCGGCGACGTCCAGATCAGGCTGATCAGCCACCACAGGATCATGATCGCCGCGAGGGCGGCGACTGCCACCGTCGCCGCGACCATCAGGCTCGTCTCGACGAGATAATCCTGCCAGGTGATCGAAATCAGGCCCGGACGGTCGGCCAGCCAGGCAAAGCTCCATCCGAGGCAAAGGACGACGAGAATGAACACGAACAGTCTGAGCATTCCTTCGTCCTTCAGTTCTGGTTGGCCGTCGCGTTGACGGCCCGTGCGACCGAATCTCCGGTCAGAGCGTCAACGGCAATCCTTGCATCGAGCGCCTGCTTGAATTCCTGCGAGGCAGCCTTGCCGCCTTCGGGAAGCGTTTCCCACTGTGAGGCGGCGGCCTGGAGGTCGCCACTCCGCAGCGCATTCTCGATCCGCGAAACCACGGCGTCCGGCGTATCGCCTTCGACCTCTCCCGTGCGGCGGACCTTGACGACGGACATGGCGCTGGAGATCAGCCGGCCGGCGATCCCCTGATCCTGCTCCGCCGGACGGGTGGCCTCGACGATTTTCTCGGCAACCGGCGGGAAGCGATCCGCGAGCTGGGAGCGCGTAGGAACGGCATCGTCGCTCAAAGCCTGCAACGGTG
>DASUPM010000269.1:0-2824 GCA_036281095.1 Pseudorhizobium sp. | reverse complement strand
CGACGATCGTGCTGATAGCCGCGCCGAGCAGGATGAAGGCGAGGGCGGAGATGCCGGCGACGATCATCGCGGTGGTGGAGGAGGAGAGGGCATCGGCGCGGGCGGCGGCGAGCGCCTCGCCGGAATAATTGCTGTAGACCTTGACGGTATCGGTCACGACCTTCTGGCCGGCCAGCGCCCTGTCCAGCGCGGCGGCGATCGCTGCGGCATCGGCAGGATTGCTCTCAGCGACGGCCACCATGGCACGGATGTCGTCGAAGTAGCTGTCCAGCGCGCCACGGATCGTCTTCAACTGGTCCAGTTCCGTAGCGTCGGCGGCGGATTCGATCTTGGGAAGCCGGCCGAGCATCTCGGCGGCGCGCTTTTCGGCTTCCGCCTTGAAATCCGCGGCATTTTGCGGGGCCGCGGCGAGCTGATAGGTCATGCGGCTGATGGCGATGATGTCGACGCGCAGGTCCATCGCCTCGCGCGCAACCTCTTCCTGTTCTCCGACAGAGGTCATCGCCTTCTGCAGGCCATGAAGGCCGCTGCCGGAAATGCCCGCGATGATCAGGGAGGAAATTCCCATCACGAGGACAAGAAGACCGATCTTCCTGGAAATGCCTAGGTCCTTAAATGTCATAGCCTGAATCCTGATTAGACGGCGGGCGCGTCCCTGGCGCATTTTGACGCAGCGCCACAAGAAACCCCGCCTAATCCTTGGCGGAGACTGGCTAATTCCCGGTTAAATTTCAGCGGGCATCTTTTGCACTGCAGCACAGGCAGCCTATTCTTTTTCGTTGAAAGAATAGGAAGTGAAGGCGGAAGCTCGGCCCGCCTTCTTGTCTTGCCGTCATTCCGCCGCGGCGGGGACGGCCGTCGGATTGTTCGGATGCGTGGTCCAGTTGGCATAGGCCGGATCCACGATCCTGCCCGTCCGCTTGTCCAGTTCGCCTGGAACGAGCGTTTCCATGGTGATGCAGTTCTCGACGGGACAGACGTTGACGCAGAGATTGCAGCCGACGCACTCGTCCTCCATCACCTCGAAGTGGCGGACGCCGTCGACCTGGGAGGTGATCGCCTGGTGCGAGGTGTCCTCGCAGGCGATATGGCAGCGCCCGCACTTGATGCAGAGGTCCCGGTCGATGCGGGCCTTCGCCACGTAGTTGAGGTTGAGATACTGCCAGTCGGTGACGTTGCCGACGGCTCGTCCGCAGATGTCGTCGAGGCTCCCGTGTCCCTTGGCGTCCATCCAGGCGGAAAGGCCGGTGATCATCTCCTGCACGATCTTGAAGCCATAGGTCATCGCCGCGGTGCAGACCTGGACGTTGCCTGCGCCGAGGGCCAGGAATTCCGCGGCGTCGCGCCAGGTGGTCACGCCGCCGATGCCGGAGATCGGCAGGCCGTAGGTTTCCGGATCGCGGGCGATCTCGGCCACCATGTTGAGGGCGATCGGCTTGACGGCCGGTCCGCAATAGCCGCCATGGCTTCCCTTGCCCGCGATCGAGGGATTGGGCGAGAAGGTGTCGAGGTCGACGGAGACGATCGAGGAGATGGTGTTGATCAGCGACACGGCGTCCGTTCCGCCGCGCTTGGCGGCGCGGGCAGGGAAGCGGATGTCGGTGATGTTCGGCGTCAGCTTTGTGATCACCGGCATGCGCGTGTACTGCTTGCACCAGCGCACCACCATCTCGATGTATTCCGGCACCTGACCGACGGCGGAACCCATGCCGCGCTCCGACATGCCGTGCGGACAGCCGAAGTTCAGCTCGATGCCGTCCACTTCCGTCTCCTCGACCAGCGGCAGGATCGCCTTCCAGGCCTCCTCCTCGCAGGGCACCATGATGGAGGCGACGATGGCCCGGTCCGGCCAGTTCTTCTTGACCTGCTTCATCTCCCGCAGGTTCACATAAAGGTCGCGATCGGTGATGAGCTCGATATTGTTCAATCCCAGCAGCCGCCGGTCGGCACCCCAGATCGCGCCGTAGCGCGGGCCGTTGACGTTGACGACCGGCGGTCCTTCCTCGCCGAGCGTCTTCCAGACAACGCCGCCCCAGCCGGCCTTGAAGGCGCGCTCGACGTTGTAGGCCTTGTCCGTGGGCGGCGCGGAGGCCAGCCAGAAGGGGTTGGGCGACTTGATGCCGACGAAGTTGTTGCGGATATCAGCCATGTCCGTTCTCCCTCAAGCGACGGCCATGGCCGGATGCGCGCCGGCGGCGAACAGCCTGGCGATGCTTTCCGCGGCGTCGCGTCCCTGGGCGACCGCCGAGACCGTCAGGTCCTGTCCCGTGCCGACGCAGTCGCCGCCGGCCCAGACGCCTTCGATCGAGGTCCGGCCCTCCGCATCGACAGCGATCTTGCCGCTCTCCATGCGCAGCCGTCCGAGACCGGAAGCGGCGAAGGTCTGGCCGATCGCCTTCATCACCTGGTCTGCAGCGATGACTCCGGTCTCTCCCGTGCCGACAAGCTTGCCGTCGCGTAGCGCGGTGTATTCCAGTTCGATACCCGCGACGGTTCCGTCCTTGCCCAGAATGCGCTTCGGCGCCAGCCAGTGACGGATGATGACGCCGTTGGACGCCGCCAGATCCTGCTCGTAACCGGAGGCGTTCATGTTCTCCCTGCCGCGGCGGTAGCAGATCGTCACCTCTTCGGCGCCGAGCAGCTTCGCCTGGATGGCGGCATCGATTGCGGTCATGCCGCCGCCGATCACGACGACGCGGCGGCCCACGGGGATCTGCGCCTTGTCCGTCGCCTGCCGCAAAGCGGCGATGAATTCCACCGCGTCCTCGACGCCCGCCAGATCGTCTCCCTCGATGCCGAGGTCGTTGGTGTCGGACAGGCCGAT
>DASUPM010000268.1:0-4811 GCA_036281095.1 Pseudorhizobium sp. | reverse complement strand
GAGGTCTACATCATCTTCCTCCCCGCCATTGCGCTTATGGCGATGATCGTGCCGACTTTCGCGCAGCGGCCGATCGTCGGTTATTCCTGGATCGTCCTAGCGGCGGTCGGAACCGGATTCCTGAGCTTCGGGCTCTGGGTCCATCACATGTTCGCAACCGGCCTGCCGCAGATTTCGCTGGCGTTCTTTTCGGCGGCTTCCGAAGCCGTCGTCATTCCGACCGGCGTGCAGATCTTCGTCTTCATCGCCACCATGCTGGCGGGACGGATGATCTTCTCCGTTCCGATGCTCTTTGGGGCAGGCGGGCTGGTGATCTTCGTCATCGGCGGCCTGACCGGGGTCATGGTCGCGCTGGCGCCGTTCGACTGGCAGGCACACGACACCTATTTCATCGTCGCTCACCTGCATTACGTGCTTATCGGCGGCATGCTGTTTCCCGTCATCGCCGGCATCTATTACTATTTTCCCTTTTTCACGGGGTTGCGGCTGAGCGACGCCTGGGGGAAGGTCGCGTTCTGGCTGATGTTCACCGGCTTCAACATCGCCTTCTTCCCCATGCATTTTTCCGGTTTGCGCGGAATGCCGCGGCGCGTCTTCACCTACCCCGGGGACATGGGATGGGACTGGTTCAACCTCATCTCTACTATCGGCGCCTTCATCTTCGCCACGGGCGTCGCCACCGTGGTGATCGACATCTTCCGCCCGAAGACGAAGCTGAACGATTTGAACCCGTGGCGCGCGGGGACGCTGGAATGGACCAACAATCCCGACGAGAGCTGGGGGATGCGGTCCGTCCCCATCATCGCCAGCCGCTATCCCCTGTGGGACCAGCCAAACCTCCAGCGGGACATCGAGGACGGCCGGTACTATCTTCCGGATGCAAAGTCGGGACGCCGCGAAACTTTGGTCACGTCCGTTCTGGATGCGGAGCCGATCCAGTGTCTTCGTGTGGGTGGAACCTCCTATGTCACCATCGTCGCTGCCCTGGCGCTCGGAGGCGTTTTCATAGCGCTGACCTTCCACTGGTGGATCACGACTGCCGTCTGCGGGGTCATCACGCTGATCGCCATCCTCTATTGGCTGTGGACAGGAACGGCGGAAATCCCGGAGGCGCCGGACATGGACGTCGGTCTCGGCGAAAGGTTGCCCATCTACGTGTCCGGGCCGCCTTCGGTCGGCTGGTGGGCGATGTTCATCACCATGGTCGGTGACGGCACCGCGTTCGCCAGCCTTATCTTCGGCTACTTCTTCTACTGGACGATCCATCTCGACTTCACCGCCGGCATCGAAGGGCCGGGCGCTCTGTGGCCGATGACGGCGTTGGCTTTATTCATGGCCTCCTGGGGCATGATGCTGGCCGCGCGCCACTTCAACGGCGCCGATAAGGTTGCCGCGGCCCGGGTCGCGCTCGCGGCAGCGTTCTGCGTGACGCTGGCCGGCTCTGTCGCCGGCCTGCTCGGACCCTATCTCCACGGGATGGACCCTACCGCGCATGTCTACCCCGCGACCGTCTGGATCCTAGCGATCTGGACCGTGGTCCACGCCATCACGGGCTGCATCATGCAGCTCTACTGCCTGGCGCGCAGCATCACGGGCCGGATGACGGCACGATACGATCAGGACATCGTCAATGTCACGCTTTACTGGCACTTCCTCACCATCACCGCGATCGTCGCCTTCGGCGTGATCGGCCTCTTTCCGCTGGTGAGGTGAGAGATGAAGCACATCCTGCCCAAAGAAGTCGAATCGCTCTGGACACTGTTCACGGCCCCGACGGTCTGGGCTCTGCATTTCCTCGTCTGCTACGTGGTCGTCGCCATCCATTGCGAAAAGGCGGCGGTCTGGGACGTCGATTTCGACACGATCAGGATCGTGCTCGGGTTTGTCACTCTCGCGGCTCTGGCAATGATCACCCTCTCGGCCTATCTCGCTTGGCGGCAGTGGGGTTTCGGTTCCGGCGATCCGCCCCATTCCGAGCCCACGGACAAGGACCGTCGGTTGTTCCAGGGCTTCGCCACGCTGCTTTTGTCCGGGCTGAGTTTCGTCGCGGTGGTTTATGCCGCCATTCCCCTGATCTTCATCGCGGGGTGCCAGATATGAGAACAGCCTCCGTCGTCTCCGGTCTACTCCTGCTCATCATCCTCTGGGGAGCCATCCTGCCTTTCTCCGACCGGCAGTCCTTCTCCATCCACATGATCGTGCATATGGGGGTCGTCGCCGGCGTGGCGCCACTCCTCGCGCTCGGCCTGTCCGGATCGCGGTATGACGTGACCCGAAGGCTCGGCTGGCTGACGCCGGTAGCGGCGTCCGTGATAGAACTCTTCGCCGTCTGGGGCTGGCATCTTCCTGCGGCAAGGGAACTGGCGGAGGGATCGTGGATATTCACCGCCCTCGAACAAATGGTCTTTCTGGCGGCCGGACTGCTTCTCTGGCTCTCCTGTTTGGGAGGCGCGATGGAAGGGCGGGAGAGTCGGAGGCTCGCCGGGACTTTCGGGCTTCTGTTCACCTCCATGCACATGACCTTGCTCGGCGCCCTGCTCGCCCTGTCTCCGCGCCCGCTCTACGGGGAGGGAGCCGTCTCCTGCTTCGGTGTGTCGCTGAGTGCGGCACTCGACCAGCAGGCGGGGGGCGTGGTGATGCTGCTGGTGGGCGCGGTCGTTTACCTGGCGGGCGGTATCGGCCTGCTTGCCGGCACGCTGGAGCCGCGCCCGACATATGGAGGCTCCCGTTGATCATCCGGTGGAAACACGCGATCGCCGGGGCCATCGCGATCCCCATTCTGGCTCTGCTCGTCGGCTGGTCGGGGCTGATCGGCGTCGGCGCCAGTTCTGGCCATTGGGCGGTGACGGACTGGTTCCTGCACTGGGTCATGCGCAACTCCATCCGGACGGCTGCAATTTCCATCGATGCTCCGCCGCTCGATGATCCGGCGCTGCTGCCGCCTGCCGCCGGACACTACGAGATTGGATGCGCCATATGCCACGGCTCGCCCGCCAGACCCCGATCCGAGGCCGTGTTGTCGATGCTGCCGGTTCCGCCCGACCTCAGGACGGTCGTGCCTTCCTGGACGGACGAAGAGTTGTTCCAGATCGTCCAGCACGGCGTCCGCTTTACCGGAATGCCCGCCTGGCCGGCGCTGCAGCGTCCGGACGAGGTGTGGGCGATGGTCGCATTCCTGCGCCGGCTCCCGGAGATGGAGACTGTCCGCTACTACGAACTGGCGGGGCTTCATCCGCCTCCGATGCAGGGCGAGGTGGGCGACCTGCCACTCACATGCGAGAGTTGCCACAGCGAGCGGAAGCTGACGCGTGACAGTCTCATCCCCAGTCTCGCGGGCCAATCGGAAGCCTATCTTCTGGAGAGCCTGCAAGCCTACGTGGACGACAAGCGCGCGAGCGGCATCATGGAGGCTGCGGTCGGAACGCTTCCGGAAGAGGCGCTGCCCGAGCTCGCCCGCTATTATGCCTCCCAAAGCCGAGGAGAGCGTCCGCGCTCGGATGTCGATCCGGAACTCGTCGAGAAAGGGCGCGTCCTTGCGGAGCGCGGCAGGCCTGAAGATCGGATACCGGCCTGTCTGTCGTGCCATGAAAAGGCGGCGGGCAATCCCGTATATCCGAGGCTGTCAGGCCAGAGTCGGCCCTATCTCCAGCAGCAGCTTGAATTGTTCGTCGGAGGCGTGCGGGGCGGGACCCGGTACAGTCATCTGATGACCGAGGCAGCACGCAAGCTCGAGGAAGAGGATATTGCCGCCGCTGCCGCCTATTTCTCCCAGCGCGACTGAGAAACGTCCGATCCTGAGCGGATCAGATCGGCACGACCATCATGTAGCAGGCGGCCACGACCATCACCAGTCCGGCTGCTTCAACCCAATCCTTGACCATGATCGCCTCCATCGTTGACCTGCAATGAACGGGTACCAAGGGATCATGTTCCACAGATTGGACACAAAGATGACAAACATGCCCAAAATGTGAAGAAAGTTTAACCGCCGTCGGCAGCCGCGCGCGCCCGCGCTGCTTCGAGGATGGTGCGCAGCTCCCTGGCCGCGGCATTCTCGATCGCGAAGCCGACGTCGGGGAGCAGGCCCGGATCCTCCTCGTTATCCTTGAACGTGCCGTCATCGCGAAGTTTCTTCAGGAACTGCGTGATAGTCACTTCGCCGCCGATCATCGCAGCCAGCATGTCGATCAGCAGTTCCCGGTGAGCGCTCAGACGCCCCTCAAGTTCTTCCTTCGTCAGCGAACTCATTCCTCTCCTCCTCTGTCGTTCGAGAGTAGATAGGCGCGCATGGGGAAAGGGAACAATGACCCGTGGCCAAAGTTAATCCCGCAGCTACGGAGAATGATCATGCGCGATTTTGCCAAATCGAAGGAGCCGGAAGGGGAGCGGGACGTTCGAGACCGTCTTATCCTCGCGCTCTATGCTCAGTTGAAGGCGGAGCGGCAGACCCGCGAGGCGCTCGAATACGTCATCCGCAACGGCGCGCTTTCGCCGGAGGTTCTCGAGGCGGTCGCCGGGGACCCGGTTCCGGTCGCGGCCGGCGAAGATATCACTGCTGTGGAGAAGGTGATCGCTCTCGATGCTCGCCGTGCGGCTGCGCGGAAAGAATAGATGGAGAACTGACAATGATGCGCGCGTTGCTTCCCCTTTCGATCATCCTCCTGCTCGCGGGCTGCAGCGAGGATAGCAGCAACACCAATGACCCGATCAACAACGACCCGCAGCAGAGTGCGCCAAGCGCCGCGACGACCGATGCCGACCCCACCCCGCAGACGGGAACCGGCGGACAGTCGCCGGTGGAGAGCGAAACC
>DASUPM010000267.1:0-3682 GCA_036281095.1 Pseudorhizobium sp. | reverse complement strand
ACCGCCGCTTCTTTATGCGCTGCGCTATGTCTCGCGCCGCCTGCGCAGCGCGACTCGGGAAGCGATCATGTTCAACAGCCACGTGCTGGGGGCTATGCAGGAGACGATCCAGGGTATTTCCATCGTGAAGGCTTTCACGATGGAGCAGGAACTGACCCGCAAGATAGACGGGATCATCCGGCAGGCCGAGAACCGCGCCAACAGGATTGCGCGGCTGTCGGAGCGAACGGCGCCGCTGACCGAGACCTTCGCAGGCCTCGCCATCTCGGGCGTGCTGGCCTACGCGGCCTTCCGTTCGATCTACGACGGCGTTCCTCCAGGCGCTTTCTTCGCCTTTGTCACGGCACTTCTGCTCGCCTACGATCCGGCCCGCCGGCTGGCGAAGCTCCAGGTGCAGATGGAGCGCGCGGTGGTCAATGCCCGGATGATCTATGCGCTTCTCGACACGCAATCGATGCAGCGCGACAAGCCGGGCGCCAAGGATCTTGTGGTCACGGAAGCCCGGATCGAGCTTCAGGACGTGACATTCGCATATGCCGGTGCCGAACCCGTTCTTCGCGGCGTGAGCCTCATTGCCGAAGGCGGCAGGACGACGGCTCTCGTGGGTCCTTCCGGCGCGGGCAAGTCGACCATAATCAGCCTCATCCCGCGCTTCTACGACCCGGCGGAAGGACGAATCCTGATCGACGGACAGGATATAAGCCAGGTGACGAAGGCTTCCCTGCGACACCACCTCGCCTATGTTTCGCAGCAGCCTTACCTCTTCGAAGGTACGATCCGCGACAACATCCGCTACGGCAGGCCAGATGCCAGTGACGCCGAGGTCGAGGAAGCGGCAAAACTCGCCTTTGCCCATGATTTCATCCTGGCACAACCCTTCGGCTACGAGACGCCGGTGGGGGAAAACGGGGTGACCCTTTCGGGCGGCCAGCGGCAGCGGCTCTCGATCGCGCGCGCGCTGGTCCGCAAGGCTCCGATCCTGCTTCTCGACGAGGCGACGTCCGCTCTCGACAACGAATCCGAGGCGGCAGTGCAGAAGGCGCTCGAAACGGCCATGAGCGGGCGGACAGTCGTCGTCATTGCCCACCGGCTGTCCACCGTCGTGAACGCTGAAAAGATCGTGGTCATGCATGATGGCCGCGCGGTCGAGGAAGGGACGCACGAGACGCTTGCACAGCGCAAGGACGGTCTCTACGCTCGCCTCAACAATCTTCAGGCGCCCGAAAGCAGCCCATCACCATGAAAGCACAGCCCGCATGAACGACAGTCCGATGAAGCTCGTGGTCGTTGGGGCTGCGGGGCGCATGGGCCAGACCCTGATCCGGATAATTCACGAAACCGACGGCGCGATCCTGCATGCGGCGATCGAGCGTGAGGGTTCAGCGTTCCTCGGCAAGGATGCCGGCGACCTTTCCGGCGTCGGCACGATGGGGGTTCCCGTCACGGTCGATCCGCTGCGGGCCTTCGTGGATGCCGACGGCGTCCTCGACTTCACCAGCCCGTCTGCCAGTGTGAACTTCGCCGGCCTCGCCGCACAGGCCCGCATCGTCCATGTCGTCGGCACCACGGGCTGCTCTCCCCAGGACGACGAGAAGATCAAGGCTGCGGCACGTCACGCCCGCATCATCAAGTCAGGCAATATGAGCCTCGGCGTCAATCTGCTCGGCGTTCTCGTCGAGCAGGCCGCCCGTGCGCTGCCCGCGGCCAACTGGGACATCGAGGTGGTGGAAATGCACCACAAGCATAAGGTCGACGCGCCGTCGGGCACGGCTCTGCTGCTGGGTGAGGCTGCCGCGAAGGGCCGGAAGCTGGACCTCCTCTCCAACGCGGTGAAGGTGCGGGACGGCCACACCGGTGCGCGCGAGGCCGGAACAATCGGCTTTGCGACGCTGCGCGGCGGTTCGGTCGTCGGCGACCACTCGGTAATCCTCGCGGGAGAAGGCGAACTCGTGACGCTTTCCCACAGCGCCCGCGACCGCTCCATCTTCGCCCGCGGCGCCGTCGCAGCCGCCCTTTGGGGCCGCAGCCAGAAGCCCGGCCTTTACGACATGCTCGACGTGCTCGGGCTCAATCACTGACATCCGGAGGATTTGACTTCATGAGCGGCACCCTCGTCCTTGTTCGCCACGGCCAAAGCGAATGGAACCTGAAGAACCTGTTCACCGGCTGGCGCGATCCCGACCTTACGGAGCTCGGCATAAAGGAAGCGGAAATCGGCGGACAGGCGCTCGCCGATGCAGGGCTGACATTCGACATCGCCTTCACCTCGGTTTTGAAGCGCGCCCAGGACACGCTCCGCATCGTACTCGACAAGGTCGGCCAGCCGGACCTCAAGACGATCCGGGACCAGGCGCTCAACGAGCGCGACTATGGCGACCTCTCGGGCCTCAACAAGGACGATGCCCGCGCTAAATGGGGCGAGGAGCAGGTGCATATCTGGCGCCGCTCCTATGACGTCCCGCCGCCGGGCGGCGAGAGCCTCCGCGATACCGGCGCCCGCGTCTGGCCCTATTACATGACCGAAATCCTGCCATTGGTCCTGCGGGGCCAGACGGTGCTCGTCGCCGCCCACGGCAATTCGCTGCGATCGCTCGTCATGGTGCTCGACCGCATGACCAAGGAAGAGATCCTGAAGCTCAACCTCGCGACCGGGGTGCCGATGGTCTACACGCTCAATGCCGACTCCACCGTAGCCTCCAAGCAGGTGCTCGGAGACATGTCCGGCGCGCACTGAGCTCTTTGGCGCGGAGCAATCCGCGCCCTCAGTTCCCGATGGTGAACTGTACCCGATCGGCGGGAAACCGGCTCACGGAGTACTGGATGGGGATGCCGTCGGTATCCGCGTTCAGCGAGCGCGTCACGAGTACGATCGCACCGGCGGAGAGTTCGAGATCCTGCATGTCGGCAGCATCCGCGTGGCTCGCCGTGACTTCGGTGGCGACACGCACGTAGTCCGTCACACCCTTGTCCTTCAACGCCTTCGTGATGGAACCACTGTGGCGGTAGGCGTCATCGATCCCGTCGAACCGATCCGCCGGAAACCAGGCCGTCGCCCGTGATACCGACCGGCCATCCGCCTTGCGCAGGGTTTCGAGCCGGACGACCTGAGCGTCTGGCGACAGGTGGAGTTTGCGCGCCAGGTCTTCCGAGGCCTGCTCAAGGGCCGATTCGAGAAGGAGGCCCTCCGTCTCACGCGCCTGGGACCCGATGCCCTCGATGAACCTGGTTCGTCGGGAAATCGGAAAATTCAGGCGTTCCTTGCGCTCTACCAGCGTGCCGATGCCCTGGACCGCCCGCACGATGCCCTCCTGCGCCAGCGCCGCCAGCGCACTCCTGACCGTGTGGCGATTGACGCCGAACTCCGCCGCCAGCACCATTTCAGGCGGAACACGTCCGGTCTCGTCATAATCACCGCTGGCGATGGAGGAACGGATACGGTCGGCGATCTGCCGCCACAGCGCCACCCCGCTCTGCCTCTGAACTGTCGAACCTGCCACCATGTCACACTCTTGTTACGTCTCTCCCTTACCTATACATTAAATTGTATGGTTGTCTATAACAATAGACATTAACGAGAGAGCCGATGACCCTCCCCTCCCCCGACGTCCCCACAGACACCGAACCTCGGAAACGCGCAGCAGATCTCCTGGCATGCGCAACCGTCGCTGAGTTGAGCGCCGCC
>DASUPM010000266.1:0-2594 GCA_036281095.1 Pseudorhizobium sp. | reverse complement strand
GGCGCCTTCTGAGGGCCGGACCGAGTTTGTTGGACTTGATTCACGAGGCGGCGGCCCCCAACTGAGGGCTTTCCAGAGCGCCCTCCGCAGGAAGCGGCGCATCACCACACCCGCCGCCGCCATATAATCTTGCCGCAGTGGTTCCGCCCGAACCCGCGCAGCGATAGAAGCTGGTCCGGTCGGCGCGAAGGAGCAAGCAATGACGGAAGCCACCGTTGAACTCAACGATCTCGATTTCGCGGGCGATGATCGCGTCGTTCCCTTTCAGGTCGAGGGCCTGGACGTGCGCGGTCGTGCCGTGCAGCTTGGTCCGCTGCTGAACACCATCCTCAGCCGGCACGAGTATCCGGCGCCGGTCGCGCGCCTGCTCGCGGAAACCATCGTGCTGACCGCGTTGCTCGGTACCTCCCTGAAGTTCGAGGGGAAGTTCACGGTCCAGACCAAGGGCGACGGGCCGGTGGATCTCCTTGTGGCCGATTTCTCGACCCCCTCCAGCCTGCGTGCCTATGCCCGCTATGACGACGACGCGCTCGCCCGGGCCGTTGCTGCCGGCAGCACTTCGCCGCCGGAACTTCTCGGCAGCGGCGTTCTCGCCTTCACGATCGACCACGGCCGCGGCATGCCCTATCAGGGTATCGTGCCGCTGGACGGATCCTCGCTGGAAGAAATTGCCGGCGTCTATTTCCGCCAGTCCGAGCAGATCCCGACCAAGGTGCGCCTCGGTGTCGCCGAGCTCCTGGACCGTGACGAGGAGGGCAAGCCGCGCCACAACTGGCGGGCCGGCGGACTGGTCGCGCAGTTTCTGCCTCAGGCCCCGGAGCGCCTGCGGCAGCAGGACCTGCACGGCGGCGACGGCGACGAGCGGGACGACGACCAGAACGAGGACGACGCCTGGACGGAGGCGCGCACCATGGTCGAGACCATCGACACCGACGAACTGACCGATCCGCATGTTCCGATCGAGAGGCTGCTGTTTCGCCTGTTCCACGAACGCGGCGTGCGGGTCTATCAGCCGCAGCAGGTGGCTGACCGGTGCAGTTGCTCGCGCGAGAAGATCAAGGGCGTGCTCGCCGGCTTCACCGCCGAAGAGATCGAGTCCAGTGTGGAAGACGGCAAGATCTCCGTCACCTGCGAGTTCTGCTCCACCACGTACAGGTATGGAGCCGAGGAGTTCGAGGGGGCCTGAGCCTCGCCGCTCTGAAAGCGTCCCGTCAGTTCAGGACGCGAAGCAGGCCCGGGGAATCCAGCGAGAAGGCGGGTATTTCGACATCGAAGACCTCGCCGTCGTCGGACTCCATCCGGTAGCGGCCGAACATGACGCCGGACGGCGTATCGAGTGGGCATCCGGAGGAATACTCATAGGTATCGCCGGGTCCCAGCCGCGGTTGCTCGCCGACGACACCCGGTCCTTCCACTTCATCGACCAGGCCGCTCTGGTCGGTGATGTGCCAGTAGCGGTGGGTCAGCCGGACGGTGAGCGTGGAATGGTTCTCGATGACGATATGGTAGCCCCAGATATAGCGGTCGTCCTCCGGCGAGGACTGCTCCTCCAGGTAATAGGGTTCGACGGCGACTTCGATGTCTCTGGTGCGGGCGCGATACATGACGCGGCAGTTTCCGATGATCCGTCTCCGATATCGTACAGCTCGCTGCGGACGTCAAGAAAGGCGGAGGTCCGCCCGGGGCGGCCTCCGGCATTTCCGCATGATTTCCTGAATTAAGGATAACCGGAAGCGTTAAGAGGCGCCTCCGGCATCGCGCTTACGCCGAAACCTTTGCCAGGGCTTGGGCGAAGTCTTCCAGGAGGTCCTGAGTGTCCTCGATGCCGGCCGACAGGCGCAGCGTTCCGGACGAGATGCCGAGCTCCGCGCGCGCCTCGTCGGTCAGGTTCTTGTGCGTCGTCGTCGCGGGATGGGTGATGAGGCTCTTGGCATCTCCGAGATTGTTGGAGATCTTCACCACGTCGAGGGCGTTCTGCAGGGCGAAGGCGGCTTCCTTGCCTCCCTTCAGTTCCAGGCACACCAGGGTGGAGCCGCCACTCATCTGGCGGGCGATGATGTCGGCTTGCGGATGGTCCGGCCGGCCCGGATAGATCACCCGTGCGATCTGCTTCTGGTCGGCCAGGAAGTCAGCGATCTTCGAGGCATTCTCCGTCTGCTGCTTCACACGCAGCGGCAGGGTCTCGATGCCCTTGAGGAGCGTCCAGGCGTTGAACGGCGACATCGAAGGTCCGGTGTGTCGGAAATAGTCCTGGAACTGTTCGCTGATCCACTCGCTGTCCGAAAGGACCACGCCCCCGAGGCAGCGCCCCTGGCCGTCGATGTGCTTGGTCGCCGAATAGACGACGATGTGGGCGCCGAGCTCCAGCGGTTTCTGGAAGAGAGGCGTCGCGAATACGTTGTCGACGACCACCTTTGCGCCGATCTGGTTGGCGAGGCGGGCGACGCCGGCGATGTCGATGACCTCCAGCGTCGGATTGGTCGGGCTTTCCAGGAAAAAGACCTTGGTGTTCTTGCGGATCGCCTTTTCCCAGTTTTCCAGTGAGCGACCGTCGACCAGCGTGCATTCTATGCCGTATTTCGGTGCGAGCGTCT
>DASUPM010000265.1:0-2736 GCA_036281095.1 Pseudorhizobium sp. | reverse complement strand
GGCGGTCGTGCTCGCCGTCTCCGCCTTCACCCTCTCCTGGACGCATTCGGTCCAGAAGACCGAATGGCGCGAGACATGGTCGGTGACATCCTCCGGGCTGCAACTGACGGAAGCGGCCGTGAAAGGCTCGGGCGCCGGAATGGAGCCCGGGCCTGATGCGGTGCTCGAGGATGGCTGGTGGACATGGTCTCCGGACCTGCCGGTGCAGCCGCGCCTCGCCCTTGCCGCATCCGGCGCCACCGGCAGCGGGTGGAGGCTCTGCCATGCGGGCGGTTGCGCGGAGGTGGGCGCGAATGCGGGCGAGACGGTGGTGCTGAGCCCCTGCTCCTGAACTCTCGACCCAGACCCACGGCGCCATTATATTGGGCGCATGGACAAGGATCAGGTCATCGCCAAGCTGAGGGAACACGAGGACGAGCTGCGTGCCGTGGGTGTGCAAGGTCTGTCTCTGTTCGGATCGGCGGCAAGAAACGAAGCGACCGACGCATCGGATATCGATCTTGTGGCACAACTGGACCTCGAAATTGTCGGCCGAGGCTTCGACTATTTCAGTTCGCTCGTCGATTTGAAGGCGAGGTTGGAAGCCATCGTCGGCAAACCGGTCGATATCGTCTCGGAACCCGTGGGAAAGCCTCGCCTGGCGCGAGAGATCGAAAGGGATCGCCAACGTGCCTTCTAGCCGTCCTTGGGTAAGGGTCGAGGATATCCTGGAGAACGCGCTTGCGATCTTGGAATACACCGACGGCCTGCAGCTTTCCGACTATCTCGCAGATCGAAAGACCAGAGATGCCTGCGAGCGTTGCCTCGCGCGGATATCGGAAGCTGCCGTCAAGCTCGATGCCTTCGCCGAAGAGACTTTTCCTGCGCACAATTGGACGGGGATTCGCAATATCGGCAACATCCTGCGCCATGAATACGATCGCGTCGAGACGATCGGCATCTGGGACGTGATCGCCATCAATCTGCAGCCCCTCGTCCGCGACATAGAAAAAGCGCTTGCATCCCAAACGAAACCTGAGGCCTGACGCATGTCCTTCTTTCCCGGCAAAGATCCTGAGCCCGGTGACAGCTTCACCTGCGACGCGATCGAGAACCTCATCATTCCCCGGTCCAGCGACATCGGCGGGTTTGCCGTGCGTCGGGCTCTGCCGACCCGCCAGCGCAGGCTGGTCGGCCCGTTCATCTTCTTCGACCGCATGGGCCCGGCGCTCCTGAGAGCCGGCGAGGCGCTGGACGTCAAGCCGCATCCCCATATCGGTCTGTCGACCGTCACCTACCTGTTCGACGGCGAGATCAAGCACCGCGACAGTCTCGGCACCGAACTCGTCATCCGGCCCGGCGACATCAACCTGATGACGGCCGGACGCGGGATCGTGCATTCGGAGCGCACGCCGGAGAACCTGCGCGGCCACGCCCACTCCGTTTCCGGACTGCAGACCTGGCTCGCGCTTCCCGACGACCGGGAGGAGATCGACCCCGCCTTCTCCCACACCGGAGCCGACGCGATGCCGCTCATCGACAGCGACGGCGCCATTGCTCGCGTCGTGATCGGCAATTTTGGCGGCATTTCCTCCCCGGTGCCGACCTTTACCGACACACTTTATGTCGATCTGCGGCTGGAGCCCGAGAGCCGCTTCCCCTTCCCGGCCGGCCACGAGGAACGCGCGGTCTATATCCTTTCCGGCGAACTCTGCGTTGCAGGAGACCGTTTCGCGGCGGACCAGTTGCTGGTCTTCCGCCCCGGCGACGAGATCACGCTGGAAGCCGGCCCGCAGGGGTGCCACCTGATGCTGTTCGGCGGCGCGGCGCTGAATTCCAGGCGCTATATCTGGTGGAATTTCGTTTCCTCCTCGAAGGAGCGGATCGAGCAGGCGAAGGAAGAATGGCGCACGGGGCGGTTCGACATCGTTCCGGGGGACAGCCAAGAGTTTGTGCCTTTGCCCGCCCGGTGAAATCCGTTAAGGCACTTACTTGAAAAAGCCCGTTTTCTCCTCATCTTGGGGAGATGACCCGCATCCGGAAAGAGCAGAAAAGGCCAGACTCCGTGACACCTGCCCCCCAGACGCCGCTGCTCGACACGATCCAGTATCCAGCAGACCTGAGGAAGGTCGATGACCGCGAACTGCCGAAACTCGCGCGCGAGGTTCGAGACGAGATGATCGACGCCGTCTCGACGACCGGCGGGCATCTCGGCGCCGGCCTCGGCGTGGTGGAACTGACGATCGCGATCCACAAGGTGTTCAACACGCCGGACGACCGGCTGATCTTCGACGTCGGCCACCAGTGCTATCCGCACAAGATCCTGACCGGCCGGCGGGACCGCATCCGCACGCTGCGGCAGGAGAACGGACTTTCCGGTTTCACGCGCCGCGCCGAGAGCGAATACGATCCCTTCGGCGCAGCCCATTCGTCGACCTCCATTTCCGCCGGGCTCGGCATGGCCGTGGCATCCGATCTCTCCGGCTCCAAGCGCAATGTCATCGCCGTGATCGGCGACGGCGCGATGTCGGCGGGCATGGCCTACGAAGCCCTGAACAACGCCGGCGCGCTCGACGCCCGGCTGATCGTCATCCTCAACGACAACGACATGTCTATCGCGCCGCCGACCGGCGCGATGAGCGCCTATCTCGCCCGCCTCGCCTCCGGTCGCACCTATATGGGCGTGCGGGAGATCGGCAAGAAACTCACCGCCTATCTCGGCAAGGGCGTCGACCGCGCGATCACACGCGCCGTCGA
>DASUPM010000264.1:0-4677 GCA_036281095.1 Pseudorhizobium sp. | reverse complement strand
CTCACGATCATTCCGGTGACCTCGTCCTGGAGCGCCCACGGATCCGGGCCCGATCTGTCAAAGCGCTCGGCCCATACATGCTCCCCAGTCTTGGTGTCGATGAGCTGGGATACGATGCGAAGCTTTTCCCCGTCCTTCCGTACGCTGCCTTCGACTACGTAGTCGACGCCTAGCTCTTTGCCGACCTGCCGGATGTCAACGGCCTTGCCCTTGTAAGCGAGCGAGGAAGTGCGGGCGACAACCGCCAAGTCCGGGAAGCGCGAGAGCACCGTAATGAGGTCTTCGGCCACCCCGTCACCCAAGTAGCCAAGATTTTGGCCGGCGCTCAGATCATCGAACGGAAGAACGGCTACGGAGGGAACGGTGGGGGTTCCCTCTTGTGTTGGTGGCGCCCTCCGGCGAGCAAGCTGCGGAACACCCTCGTGCCGAAACTCGATTTTCGGCGTGTAAGAGCCCTTCGGCAAGTCGATGTGAATGGGATCGATTTGGCCGTCGACCTCGTAATATTCGCGAAGCTTCTCCCGCACGCGGGCCGCCTCGATTCGCACGATGGGATCGATGGCCGGATCGAACGTCTCAGGACGATCGAACACCTCTAATGCGATATTGTAGCCCTTCAGACGCTCACCGCGCCCAGCCAGCGCTTCATTGACGAGGTATTCCAGGAATCGCTGCCGGCGCCGCGAATGCAGGAATGGGCCGCTGTGGAGGATACGGTCCAGTTGCTACGTTCCAACTCAAACGCGCCGAAACAGCGCCAGCGTCGGGGTGCGGTTACATACCGTTACATACTAGGACCGACGCCCACCGCCTGTCACGCTTTAGCGAAGGATCGTCCGTTGCCCCTGGACGGTCTAGAAAGGAGCGCAGCCATGAAAACGTCACTTGCAATCATGCTCGCAGCAGCAGCGCTGACGATCGGCACCGCAACCATATCGCCGATTTCGAGCACCGCCGTCGCGGGCGGAGGCGGACCCGTCAAGTGGTGCGGGGCGGCCGTGTGCCCACCGAATCCCTTAGGAGCGCATCGTGGGCGGTAAGCCGCAATAGGCACGCAAGCCGGCCTCTCAATCGGAGAGGCCGGCTGGCAGTCCTTCGATTGTAGAGGTCCGCTATGCGGCGACGAATGACGAATTGGGAGAACGATGACCCATGGGTTAGCGGGGTCTTGGAACCCATTCTCCTGCTCTTGTGTATAGCGTTGATTGGAGCAGTTCTGGGACTGCTCTGATGTCAAACGCGACTATTAGGAAAGAAGTACTGCTATGAAATCGATGCTCGCTTCGATGGCTGTCGTACTCACGTTTTGCGCGTCTGCAGCAGCAGCTGCCGAGTTTCCGAAGACCGGCAGCGCGGAATACGACACCTACTATGTAGAAAACACTGTGGCTAAAATCGATAGCGGAGCCGGCGCGGGGGCAATCGTTGACAGCACTGGAATCAACCGCAATGTCAAAGGAGACGCCCGTTCCACGACATGTCTGTTCGCTGCCTCTATCACCAGAGCTCGGTGGGAGAGACATTTCATTTCAATGGGAGCTGCGTTGAAACCGACAAAGATGGTGACAACGTATTCACGACCTTCGACGACAAAAACCACTACCTGATGGGTGGTACGGGCAAATATAAAGGTATCACGGGAACGGTTCCCTACACCGTGGTGCAACTTCACGACACGGTCGGCGGCCGCACCGCCTATATCGTCAACCACAAGGCCACCTGGGAGATCAAGTAGCTGAAGCAACTGCTGACTGTAGCGAGCCGTGCCAAAGCGTTGCCGGGCGGATTTCAACGGGTGCACTGGACGACCGTGCTCTGAATAGGTGATGGTTGATGTCCGCTAAAGGCGCAAAACGGACTCTTTGAGCGGCTCGCCGCACGTCCGCTATTGGGGGTAAAGCGGACCTTTTCCGGATGATTTTATGAGTACACGCCCTGGACGGCTGGGACCGAAGCCAGCGCGCCGCCCCGCCTATTTGACGTAGCGGTCAGGCCCCACGCCCCGGCGGTCGTAAGGCCCAAGATAATGGAAGTAGGGCATGCAGCGGGGATGGCCGTCGAGCGCCGTGGTGTACGGCCGGTAGAACCACCAGTAATTCCGCGGATAGCAGTAGAAGGACTGCACGCGACGACGATGATGCAGCAGCACGCGCTCCTGGATCGGCGCGGCGCTCTCCGTGAACGAAGACCGACCCTTCATGGCAGAGAGACCGGCGCTTGCAGCGTATGCGGGCTCAAACGCCGAAAAGACGAAGAGGCTAGCGGCGGCAATAGTGGCAAGGCCAAGCCCGCGACAACCCATGCTCATCCCCCCTGAGCGGTCCCTCGGCGGACTCAAAGTCTACGAGGCCGCTTTGTCGGGCGCAAGGCTTCGGCAACCATGACCCCCAAAGGGCGTTGCGCCGAAGTCACGGTCAATGTCACGGCCCTTGACAGCGACGGTCGGCGGCCGATCAAGTCGAGGCATGCGCGCCCGCGCCGCTTGAAAATGCTTGGAACGCGGCCCGCCCGAAGGAGTTGCCCTGTCTTTCCGCCCCCCTCAAAACAAGGAACGACCCCATGTCATCAATTGATAGCGACCGCAGACGCGGGCCCGGTGACCGCGATGCCGACGAACTGGCGAACCAGATCGAAGCGATCCGCGCCGACCTCCAAAACCTGACCTCGACCGTCGGCCGCATCGCCGGCAAGCAGGTGAACCGCGTGCAGGACAAGGCGATCGCGACCGCGACCGAAGCCGAAGAGGCCATCAGGCGCAATCCGCTCCAGGCCGTTGCCATCGCCGTAGGCCTTGGCTTTCTGTTCGGTGTTTTCACCCGCCGCTAGGCCGAAGCCTCCATGCTCCGCTCGGCGCTCGCGCTCATCTCCTCGCTCCAGATCGGACTTCGCATTCGCGAATCGATCGAGCGCTCGCTTCGCCAGGCGCTCTTCGTCGCCGTCGCCGCGCTGCTCCTGATCGCAGCCGCCTGCTTCGGTCTGTTCGCGGCCTATCAGGCCCTGATCCTGTCTTATGGCTTCACGCCGCCCGAGGCCGCGTGCCCGATTGCCGCGCTGCTCGCCGCGCTCGCCCTCGTCGTGCTTGCCGTCTTTTTCCTCTCGGCGCGGAGGCCGAAGCCGACCGCGTCGAGCCCGTTCGCATCGGCGGGCGACAGCGTAGGCCTGCTCGATCAGAGCGTTGGAAAAGCGATGCAGCAGGTGGGGCCCGTGGGTCTGCTCGCCATTGCGTTCATCGCCGGACTTCTGGCGAGCCGCCGCAGATAGGCTTGAAGCCGTCACCCCGCCGGCAAAGGCGCGTCGATCGACTCCATAGGGACAGTGGTAAGGGACTGTGGAAAAGCGGGCGCAACGGGTCTAAGACTTTCGCGCGTGAGCCACTCGCGGACGAATCGAGAGGCGCCGGGTTAGCACAGTGGTAGTGCAGCGGTTTTGTAAACCGAAGGTCGGGGGTTCAAATCCCTCACCCGGCACCAAATTCAAGCATCTGAAAAGGGGGCTCCCGCGAGTCCGTAGCGCCCCCTGTCTCTATGCACCAAGGAACGCCCAGCGCGCCGAGCGCAGCAGGAACGTTTCCGATCCGCTTCGCCCCGACCTAGAGGCCGCTGGGCGAGCACCCGACTTAACGGCGTGGTGTAGTGTTGATCGGTACGAGACGCCACTCCGGCAGGTTCGCCCGTCTCACCGCGAGACGCACGACAGCTCGCAACAAGCCTACGGTCACGCCGATGAATGGCAGATGACAATTAGGTACTGGGTCCATTGGAATTCCTTTCCTTGGCCGTCGCCCCGTCCAGTCGACTCCCAAAAATATTCTGGAACTCTCCTGCCCAACCAAAGGAATGAGGAACCTCGATTAAGGATGATGCAACCCGATGTCTCGGATTGTTGCGTGCTTCAAGGCGCCCCGGGCGCTCGGTTTCGTCGCCTGCGCAGGGTGGAGCAGATCGAAAAGAGAATGGCGAGGTTAAGGGCGGGCGCCAGCATGGCCAATACCGCCGGAGAGGTGCCGCCGAAATAGTCGATGAAGCGGTTCCACGGCAGCCCCAGCGCTATGAGAAGCAGGGCTGAGAGTGGGTCGCGGTCGGCGCCGGGCCAACCCCAGCTGCCCGCAGCGAGCAAGAAAAGAGCCACAGCGTAAGCCGCCGCGAACGTCCACTTGATGATCTCGCACATAGTCTGCTTGTGCCTGCAAACGGGAGGCTTCTTCCTCATGCATAGCACGGAGGCGGAAGTCGCTACGAGTGGGCCGCGCCTTGTCGCGCTTCCAGCGTCAGCTGACCATCTGCTTCAACGAACGCCACATGGTCCACGCCGCCTCGCGGTCACCTTTCAGGATCGCAGCGAGGTAATTTTTCGTCTGCTCGAACGTCACGTGCGGAGGCACGGCGAAAATCGTCGGGTCTACGATGGCATCGATGACGAAGGGGCGATCCGCCGCCAAAGCCGCTTCCCAGGCAGGGACGACTTGTTCGGCCACCGAGATCCGCACGCCTTTGAGGTCCAGCATCTCGGCCAACTGCGTGTATTGGAAGTCGGGCACGTTTTGCGTCTCCTCGATCTTCGGCGTCCCTCCCATCGCGCGCAATTCCCAAGTCACCATGTTGAGGTCGCGATTGTTCAGCACCACAACAATGAGTCGTGGGTCCTCCCATTCCCGCCAATATTTGGCAATGGTGATGA
>DASUPM010000263.1:0-8359 GCA_036281095.1 Pseudorhizobium sp. | reverse complement strand
TCGGTTTCGACGTCGATGTCCCATGTCTGCGGTCCGGTTTGCAGAAAATCGAACTCCGCCCGTATCGAAGCGCCGTGGATGTCGAGCAGCAGGTTCGCGGCGATCGGCGTCTCGCAGTTCGACGGATAGAAGAGCTCCGCGTCCTTGAGTACGACCTCGAACGGCATGATGCGCGTGAGGATCGACAGCGCGTTGATGCCGGGATCGAATACGCCGAGCCCGCCGGGCTCCCATATCCACGCCTGACCGGGATGCCAGTGACGGACGTCCTCTTTCCACTCCACGGCGACGCTGCGGATGGTGCGCGTCGAGAGCAAGGCGCGCGCCGGCTCGACCGCCGCCGCCTCACGGGAATGCCAGGTGGAAAAGAAGGTGAGGCCCTTCGCCTTCGCCAGAGCATCGAGCGCAAGAACTTCAGACAGCGTCGCGCCGGGTGGCTTCTCCAGCATCACGTGTTTGCCGGCGTCCAGCGCCGCCTTCGCCTGCTCGAACCGGCCTTGAGGCGGCGTACAAAGGGAGACGGCATCGACGACGATGTCGGATGAAAGCAGTTCCTCGATATCGTTGAACGATGCCACCCCATTGAGCGCCGCGTTGCGGCTTGCCACGGCTACCAGTTCGATGCCGTCGGTTGCCTCGATCGCACCGAGATGCTGATCTCTTGCGATCTTGCCCAGTCCGACGATGCCGAGGCGAATGCTCATCGGACGCCTCAGAGCTTGCGGACGGAGGCGGAGGTGGCGGCCGCCACCGTCAGCTTGTTGACGAGCGGCAGCTTGAACGGTTCCGCCGAGATCTCGAACACATCGCCCGGCTCTGTCTTCACGCCGTCCGAGAACGAAAGCGTCGCCGTGCCGAAGAAATGAACGTGCAGGTCGCCGGGGCGGCGGAACAGCTCATACTTGAAATTATGGTGCTCCAGGTTGGCGATCGAATGCGACATGTTCGCCTCGCCGGAGAGGAAGGGCTTCTCGAAGATGACATCGTCGCCGCGACGCACGCGCGACGTTCCCTCCACATGCTCCGGCAGGTCGCCGACGATCAGCTCGGCACCAAGTGCCGCCTGTCGAAGTTTGGAGTGTGCGAGCCAGAGATAATTGCCCTTCTCCGTGACATGATCGGAGAACTCGTTGGCAAGACAGAAGCCGATGCGATAGGGCGTGCCGTTCGGTCCTATGAGGTAGATGCCGGCCAGTTCCGGCTCTTCGCCGCCATCGAGCGCAAAAGCAGGCGATACCAGATCCTCGCCCGTTGCGCGCAGTTGCGATCCGTCGCCCTTGTAGAACCATTCGGGCTGGACGCCCTCCTGCCCCTCGGCAGGTTTGCCGCCTTCCACTCCCATCTGGAACATGCGCATGGAATCGGTGGGCTTGTCGGCGGACTGAGCGGCCTTGTGCATCTTGTCGCGACCGTCGGCCGATCCGAGGTGTGTCAGCCCCGTCCCCGCCACGAAGAAATGCGCCGGATCCGGATGAGAAACGGGCAGCGACAGCCGCCCTTCCTTCTGGGCACGGTTAAGATCGACCTCCTCGCCATAGCCGAGCGCCTCGACCCGCTCAGCCAGCGACTGCCCGGCGGCGATTGCGGCCGTGGCCAGATCATAGGTGGATGCCGCACCGTTGACGACTCGGGCGGAACCGACGCCGTCCCAGGCGACAACCTTCAGGCTGCCGCCGTCACGCACTTGAAGAAGTCGAAGCATGTGTCCTCACTACGCACTGCCGGCGCCGCCGCTCTCCCGGCAGCCGCCATCCTCCCGATGCGCCAGAAGCTGCATGGAATATAATACGACTATTGGACGACGGCGCCCTTTGTCAAGCAACGGCCGGAGATTCAAGCAGGGTTCAGGAACACGCCATCGAAGGCGATAATCCTTATACTTTCTGCCGCTTAAGGCTCATTCCGCGGGCATGGATCGAAAGGTTTTGTCCGATCGGCGGCAAAAAACTTCTTGCAAAAGTATGACAATATGCAAATTGTGAAGAGGTCATAGGCCATCATCTTCTGGGAGGATATAAAGATGAGAAAGGCACTCGCGGCGCTTACCGTCGCCTTTTCCGCATGTCTGGCTTCAGGCGTTTCCGCGCAATCTCTGACGGTCGGCTTTTCGCAGATCGGCTCCGAGTCGGGGTGGCGCGCCGCCGAGACCACCGTCACCAAGCAGGAAGCCGAGAAGCGTGGCATCGATCTCAAGTTCGCCGACGCGCAGCAGAAGCAGGAAAACCAGATCAAGGCGATCCGCGGCTTCATCGCCCAGGGCGTCGATGCGATTCTCGTAGCTCCTGTGGTCGCCACCGGATGGGAATCCGTGCTGCAGGAAGCCAAGGAAGAGGAGATCCCCGTGATCCTGCTCGACCGCCAGATCGAGGCGCCGGAGGATCTCTACCTCACCGCCGTGACCTCCGACCAGGTACACGAAGGCAAGGTTGCCGGCGACTGGCTGGTGAAGGAAGTGGGCGACAAGCCCTGCAACGTGGTCGAGCTTCAGGGCACCACCGGTTCCTCTCCCGCGATCAACCGCAAGAAGGGCTTCGAGGAAGCGCTCGCCGGGCACGACAACATCAAGATCACCCGCTCGCAGACCGGTGACTTCACCCGCACCAAGGGCAAGGAAGTCATGGAAAGCTTCATCAAGGCCGAAGGCGGTGGCAAGGAGATCTGCGCGGTCTACGCTCATAACGACGACATGGCCGTCGGCGCCATCCAGGCCATCAAGGAAGCGGGCCTGAAGCCCGGCTCGGAAATCAAGATCGTCTCGATCGACGCCGTTCCGGACATCTTCAAGGCCATGGCCGACGGCGAGGCGAATGCGACCGTCGAACTGACGCCCAACATGGCCGGCCCCGCTTTCGATGCCCTTGACGCCTACCTCAAGGACAAGAAGGAGCCGCCGAAGTGGATCCAGACGGAATCGAAGCTCTACACGGCCGCTGACGACCCGATGAAGGTCTACGAGTCGAAGAAGGGTCTCGGCTACTAAGCCGCATCGTCAGAGGCGGAGGCTTTGCTTCCGTCCATGCTGAAGCATCGACGGAAGCCACGTGTATGGCTTCCGTCGTGGTCGCAGGACGTCCGCATGAACGACACAAGTCCCCTTCTGGAAGCCCGCGGCATCGGCAAGAGCTTCCTCGGCATCACCGCTCTCGACAATGTCGATTTCACCTTGAGGCGGGGAGAAATCCATGCGCTTCTCGGCGAGAACGGCGCGGGTAAATCGACGCTGATCAAGATCCTCACCGGCGTCTACAGCCGCGACACCGGAACCGTTACGCTCGATGGCAGCGACGTAGCGCCGGCCACGGTTGCCGAGACGCAGGATCTCGGTATCGGCACGGTTTACCAGGAGGTGAACCTTCTGGAGAATTTGACGGTCGCGGAAAACCTGTTCCTCGGTCGTCAGCCGCGGCGCCTGGGGTTCGTCGACAGGCGGGAGATGCGGCGTCGCGCGGAGGTTCTGCTGCACGACTACGGACTGTCGATCGATGTCGATGCGCTGCTGTCGTCCTATTCGGTCGCGATCCGCCAGATCATCGCCATCGCGCGCGCGGTCGATCTTTCCGGCAAGGTTCTGGTTCTGGACGAGCCCACCGCCAGCCTGGACAGCCATGAAGTGGAGATGGTGTTCGCGGTCTTGCGCAAGTTGCGCGCGAAGGGCCTCGGCATCATCATCATCACGCATTTCCTCAACCAGGTCTACGCGGTAGCCGATCGCGTCACCGTTCTCCGCAACGGCCGGATGATCGGAAGCCGCGACCTCGCCAGCCTGCCGCGCATGGAACTCATCTCCATGATGCTCGGTCGCGAGTTGCAGCACGTCACCCGCGATCATCATGCGCTGGAAGAAACTATCGAGCAGGGACCGTCGCCTATCCGCTTCGAAGGCTACGGCAAGCGGGGCAGTGTCGCGCCGTTCGACCTGAGCATCCGACCCGGTGAGGTCGTCGGCATTGCCGGCCTGCTGGGTTCGGGGCGCACCGAGACCGCATTCCTGTTGTTCGGCATCGATCGCCCCGATACCGGGACGGCAACCGTCGACGGCAAGGAGATCAAGATCACCTCTCCGGAGGTTGCGATCGGAAACGGCTTCGGATTCTGCCCCGAGGAGCGGAAGACCGATGGCATCATCGGCGACTTCTCGGTCAGCGAGAACATCGCGCTGGCGCTGCAGGCCCGGCAAGGCTGGTTCAAGCCGATGTCGTCGCGGCAGAAGAGGGAACTGGCCGAACGCTTCATCCGCTCGCTCGATATCCGTCCGCCGGATCCCGACCGGCCGATCAAGTTTCTCTCCGGCGGCAACCAGCAGAAGGCGATCCTGGCCCGGTGGCTGGCGACAGAACCACGGCTTCTCATCCTCGACGAGCCGACCCGCGGCATCGACATCGGCGCGCATGCCGAAATCCTGAGAATGATCGAGACCCTCTGCGCCGGCGGCATGTCGCTCGTGGTCATCTCCTCCGAACTGGAAGAACTGACGGCGGTCGCGCATCGCGTCGTCGTCCTTTCCGATCGCCGTCACGTCGCGGAACTCAAGGGCGACCGGATCACCGCCGACAACATCATGGCCGCCATTGCCGGTCCGACGACCCCGGAGGCCGCATGAGACACGCCCTCGCCCGCCGGCTTCGCCGCATCGCTCCACAGCTCGCCGCACTCGTCGTGATCCTCGGGCTCGTAAGCCTGATCTCGCCCGGCTTCCTCAACATCACCTACAACAACGGACGACTCTACGGCAGCCTGATCGACGTGCTGGTGCGCGGCGCTCCCGTCGCGCTTCTGGCCATCGGCATGACGCTGGTGATCGCGACGCGTGGCATCGACCTGTCGATCGGCGCGGTCATCGCCATATGTGGCGCCGTCGCCGCTACTCTGGTTACCGGCGGCTATCCGATCCCGGTCGTTATCTTCGTCGCACTCGGAGTCGGGCTCGCCTGCGGCCTGTGGAACGGCCTGCTGGTGGCGGTGCTCGACATCCAGCCCATTATCGCGACCCTGATCCTCATGGTCGCCGGCCGCGGGATCGCCCAGTTGATCACCGAGGGCGTCATCCTCACCTTCAACAACGAAAGCTTCGCCGCCGTCGGCTCCGGCTCCTTTGCCGGCGTTCCCATCCCCATCCTCATCTGGGTCGGCGCGGCGATCCTTACCGGTCTGCTCGTCCGCCGCACCGCCCTCGGCTTCCTGATCGAGGCCACGGGCATCAACCGCCGTGCGGCCATGCTGGCCAGCATACGCGCCCGATTCTTGCTCTTCTTCGTCTATGCGGTATCGGGCCTCATGGCGGCGATCGCAGGATTGATCGTGACCGCCGACATCCGCGGCGCCGACGCCAACAATGCCGGCCTCTGGCTGGAGCTCGACGCAATCCTGGCGGTGGTGATAGGCGGCACCTCGCTGAACGGCGGCCGCTTCTCCATCCTCGCCTCCCTGATAGGGGCCATGATCATCCAGTCGATCAATACCGGGATTCTTGTCTCCGGCTTTCCGCCCGAGTTCAATCTCGTCATCAAGGCCGGCATCATCATTCTCGTACTGACGCTCCAATCGCCGGCGATCGGCACCGCCATAGGCTTCTTCAAGCCGCGCAGGGAAGCCGACCGGACCGTGAAGGCAGAGAGGACGGCACCTTGATCAGCACGCGCAACCTTCCCTTCCTCGCGGCACTGGCGATCTTCCTGCTCGCCTACCTCGCCTGCATCCTGCAGTTTCCCAACATGCTGTCGACGCGGGTGCTCGGCAACCTGCTCACCGACAACGCTTTCCTCGGCATCGCCGCGGTCGGCATGACCTTCGTCATCCTGTCCGGAGGCATCGATCTCTCCATCGGCTCGGTCATTGCGTTCACGAGCGTCTTCGTCGCGGTGATGGTCGGTTCGGCCGGCGTCAATCCTCTGATCGCGTTCGCGGCGGTGCTCGCGATCTCCACGGTCTTCGGCGCACTTATGGGGATGATGATCCGGTTTCTGGAAATCCCGCCCTTTGTCGTCACGCTTGCGGGAATGTTCCTTGCCCGCGGCGTCGCCTACCTGATCTCGACCGCTTCCGTGCCGATCTCGCATCCCGTGATCGATGCGATCCAGGGCTTCTACTTCCGCTTCCCCGGCGGCGGCCGGCTGACCGCGATGGCCATGCTGATGCTGCTGGTCTTCGTCGTCGGCGCTTTCGTTGCCGGCCGTACCCGGTTCGGCGCCAACGTCTACGCGCTTGGCGGCAATCCCCAGTCGGCCGAACTGATGGGCGTTCCGGTCGGCCAGACCACCGTAGCGATCTATGCGCTGTCCGGCTTCCTCTCCGGCCTGTCGGGCATCGCCTATACCCTCTACACCTCGTCGGGCTACTCGCTCGCCACCGTCGGCGTGGAGCTCGACGCGATCGCGGCGGTGGTCATCGGCGGCACCCTGCTTACAGGCGGAGCCGGCCTCGTGGCGGGAACATTCGTCGGCATACTGATACAGGGTCTCATTCAGACCTATATCGTGTTCGACGGAACGCTGTCGTCCTGGTGGACGAAGATCGTGATCGGCATCCTGCTTTTCATCTTCATCGTTCTGCAGCGCGGCATCGTATGGTATTCGGATCGCAAACTGGCCGAAGGGCGCCTGAAGGAGGTTTGATTGGGACTGCTCGAATCGACGATCACCGGACGCAAGGGCCGTAGCAGCCATGCGCATGTGGTCGCGGAACTCGGCAGTGCCATCGTGGCCGGACGCATTCCGGAAGGATCGCTTCTTCCCGGCGATGCCGAACTCTCGGCACGCTTCGGCGTTTCCCGCACCGTGCTGCGGGAGGCGATGAAGACGCTGGCGGCCAAGCGGCTCGTCGAACCCAAGGCGAAGGTCGGCACGCGGGTGCTTGATCGGGAAAAATGGAATTTCTTCGATGCCGACGTCTTGGGGTGGCGCTGCCAGTCCGGCCTCGATTTCGAATTCATCGAACACCTGGCGGAGATGCGCATGGCGCTCGAGCCCGCAGCCGCAGCCGCAGCCGCGCGACGCGCCTCCAATGACGATATCGTGCAGCTCTACGCCATCGCTGCACAGTTCGACGATCTCAGCCATACGCCCGAGACCATTGCCAAGGTGGACCTCGAATTCCACCTCGCCATCGCCCGCATGTCCGGAAATCCGTTCATGCGCTCGGCAAGCGCGATCGTGGAAGCCGCACTGGCGATTTCCTTCCAGCTTTCGTCGCCGGCCGCGTCACCGGAAAAGATCGACGAGGTGGCGACAAACCATCTTCGCATCGCGCATGCCATTGCCTCCCGCGATCCGGAGAAGGCAGTGCGCGCCATGCGCCACGTCATCGATGTCGGCAAGACCCGGATCCGCGCGTCGATCGCAGCGTCTGCACCGGCGACGACCGACAATGCAACGACGCCTGCCGCGGTACGCTGAACGACCGCAAGTCAGCGCGCCGCCAGTTCCTCGAAGGCCACCGGCCGCAGCCCGCGCGCATCGACGCCCACATCGAACTGCCGCGGCATCGGCTTCAGGCGACCGTGGGAATGCCCGTGCAGGTTGATGGACTTCCTGCTCATCTGGTTCCAGGTCCGGAAGGCATAGTGGCAGAGTACGAGCAATTGCTCGCCAAGCCTTATCTCCGCATAATGCTGGACGCTTGCCCAGCCCGCGGCCTGCTGGACCGCCGCTGGATCGTTGTTGCCGATGACGAGGTGCTTTTGTCCGTTGAGACGGATCAGAAGCGCCTCGACCGCCGTCTCCGTCGCCCTCGCCGACATCACATCGCCCAGATGCCAGACCTCGTCCTGCGGAGAAACGGTGGCATTCCACCTGTCGATCAGAGCCTCGTCATGTTCCGCGATGGTGCTGAAGGGGCGGCGGTCGATGCGCAGGCCGCGGCTGTCGCCGAAATGGGTGTCGCTGGTAAAATAGATCATCGGCCTTTCAACACACTGCGGGCACCTTCGATCCGGCTCGGTGAGGGAAACAGGAGACGCATTTTCGGCGGCAGCCGAGACTTGCCGTGAATCAGCGGCTCTGCCATGGTGACTCGATCTTAGAATCACCTAATAAGAATGATCGAACAGTAAGTTAAGCCGTGCCTCTGGAAACGCTTCTGCTATATCAGGATGACGGAATGAAAGCGAGGTCCCGCGGCCTCGGCTATCAGGCCAATCCGTTTCTCGTGAAGGAGCAGATGCCGCAGGCGACCGGCGAACCCGTGGCCGAATGGCGGCAGAAGGCGGAGGCGTGGCTGTTCGGTTGGCTCCTTGAGAACGCCTGGAGCGGCGAAGCGATCTAACTGCGTTAGTTAATAGGCAGGCGTCGTCGCCGGCGGCTCGTAGTCGGACGGCTGGCTCGTGGCGCAGCCGACGAGCAGCACGGATACGAGCAGGACGATG
>DASUPM010000262.1:0-4314 GCA_036281095.1 Pseudorhizobium sp. | reverse complement strand
GAAGCGCCGGAAACCAGGGCCGGAAGGCGGACGAAGGCCAGCCCCGCAAGGCTTGCCACCGCAATGCAATGGAGGATCCCGAAGAAGATCCAGGCGCCCCGCACCGCGATGAAAGTCGCGATGCTGATGGCGAGCGCTGCGCCCGCCACCATGGCAAAACGCTTCCAGAACGACCTCCAGCGGATGGCAGGATAGTGTGCCAGCACCAGGCTGATGCCGGCGAGAAAGAGGAAGGAACTGGCAATGGCTCGGGCGTAGATCTTCCACCAGCCATGCGTCGCCGTGCCCGGCTCGAGATAGCCGAAGAATTCGAGGTCCCAGGTGAAATGATAGGACGCCATCGCCAGCAGCGCGACGCCTCGCAGGGTATCGATGACGGTGATGCGGGGGACGGCGGGCGAGGGGGTCTGGCCTACGGCGAGTGTCAAGCGGAGCCTTTCCAATGCAGTGCGGTCAGCGTTGGTCCGCGTCCATGATCGCTCTGCGGGCTTCGGAGAAATATTGCCGCCGCGTCAGGACGAGGATCACGAAAACCGTCGTGAGCATGAACATATAGGGCCCGACGAACCAGCCGAGATAGCCGATCGATAAAAAAATCGTCCGCAGGCCCGCGTTGAAATGCTTCGCTGCAATCGTGTTCATCCGCACCACCTGGTCGGCGGCACGCTTGGCAGAGGCTATGTCCGTCTGCGCGTCGTCAGCCATGGGCAACGCGCCGAACAGGATCGTGCAATAGTTGAAGAGCCGGTAGGACCAGCCGAACTTGAAGAAGGAATAGCCGAACATCATCGTCAGGCCGGCTACCTTCAGTTCGAACAGTGTTCGCCCTCCATAGGCGACGAAGGTCATGTCGCGGAATACCTCATCGACCTGATCGGTCGCTCCCAGAAGCGCAAAACAGCCGCCGATGGCGAAGATCGATGTGGATGCGAAGAACGCCGTTCCGTTCTGAAGGCCTGCCATGATCTGCGTGTCGATCATCTTCAGGTCGCGATAGAGCGAATTGTATATCCAGTGCTTGCGCCGCTCGGCCATGGCACGGTTGAGGCTGGCTCTTGGAAAGACACGTGCACCGCCGCCGGCGGTCACCCAGGAATAGCCAATCCACAAAAAGACAAACAGGGCCAGCGCGATGTAGTCGGCGGTCGTCATCGGAATCCCTCGCAACAGGTCGGCAGTCGGGTATGCGATACATCCTCGGCAGCGGCAAGAGGATCGCCGATTAACCTTTGCGGCGGAATCCGTCCACGATCGATAGCCAGGAAAATGCGAGCGTCATGCACGAGGCGAATAGCTCCCTTGCACCTACTGCCTTTCTTCCGCCATTTTTCACAGTTGCGAGCCGGCAGTGATTTTAATATATCGTTCACCAAGGCCGCTCACGATGCGGCCGCGCGATAATCTCATCGGAGTCATCATGGAAGAAACCGTTCAGAAGTCCTGCTGGGGCGTAACCGTCAAGGCGCTCGCGGGATTTGCCGGAGTTCTGGCTCTAGCCTATCTCTTCGGCACCATCTGATTCTTTCACGCAAAGACATGGTCAGAGAAACAGCGCGGTCTCCCACCGCGCTGTTTTCCGTTCAAGGCCATTGATGTCGCGCGAGCCAAACCGGATGTCGGGAGACCACTACAACAACGACAGGTCATCGAATAACGTACAGTGGTCCTGTCCATAAGGTGCGTTGATGTTTCTTTCCGTCTTCGACGTTTTCAAGATCGGCGTAGGCCCCTCGAGTTCTCACACGATGGGACCGATGTCGGCCGCAAAGCGTTTCCTCGACCTGATCTTGTCGGACGACTGGCCACGCCCTTCGGGCGCGCGCGTCGCGGCCCTGAAGGTGAGCCTTCACGGCTCCCTGGCCTATACGGGCATCGGGCATGGGACCGGACGAGCGGTGATCCTCGGCCTTACGGGCGAGGAGCCCCATACGGTGGATCCGGACCGGATGGACGCGGTGATTGCGGACGTGGAGGCTTCCGGACGCGTTACGCCCCCAGGGCACGCCGCCTACCGGTTCCAGCCTAGGGAAGACCTGATCTTCGACAAGAAGCAGCCCTTGCCCGGGCATGCGAACGGCATGGCTTTTTCCGCTCTCGACGCGGACGGCCGGCTGCTCCTCAGGCGGATCTACTATTCGATCGGCGGTGGCTTCGTGGTGAGCGACACGGAACTGGATGCGATGCGCCAGTCCAGGAAGGAGGGCGGCGGCCCGCGTGTCCCATATCCCTTTGCGACGGCCAAGCAGATGCTCGACATGGCAGATCGCTCCGGGCTGACCATTGCCCAGATGAAGCGCGCCAATGAGGAGACGCAGCTACAGCCCGCCGAACTGGATACAGGGCTGGACGGTATCTGGAATGCGATGAACGGCTGCATCGAGCGAGGCTTGCGTGTCGAAGGCATAATGCCGGGTGGCCTCAAGGTTAGACGACGCGCGAAGTCGATCCATGACAAGCTGAATGAGGAGTGGCGCAGCAACCGGCTCAATCCGCTGCTCGCAAACGACTGGTTGAGCGTCTACGCCATGGCCGTGAATGAGGAGAATGCCGCCGGGGGCCGGGTGGTGACGGCACCGACAAATGGTGCGGCGGGCGTGATCCCGGCAACCATCCGCTATTATCTGCACTTCCACGAGGACGCGACGGCGGAGGACGTGCGGACCTTTCTGCTGACCGCGGCGGCGGTCGGCGGGATCATCAAGCACAACGCCTCGATCTCAGGGGCGGAGGTGGGCTGTCAGGGCGAAGTCGGATCGGCGGCGGCGATGGCCGCGGCCGGGCTTGCCGCCGTCATGGGAGGATCGCCGGAGCAGATCGAGAACGCAGCCGAAATCGCTCTCGAGCATCATCTGGGGATGACCTGCGATCCTGTGGCCGGTCTCGTGCAGGTACCGTGCATCGAGCGGAATGCGCTCGGAGCCGTCAAGGCGGTCACCGCGGCGTCACTGGCGCTCAAGGGCGACGGATCCCATTTCGTGCCGCTGGATGCATGCATCGAAACGATGCGTCAGACCGGTAGCGATATGAGCGAGAAATACAAGGAGACATCGACCGGCGGGCTCGCTGTGAACGTCGTGGAGTGCTGAGGCGGACGCTGCCATGCACAGAGAGCGCTTGACCTCGGACCCACTTGGAGGTTCAAGCACGCCATGGCTTTACATCTGATCAAACTCTGCGTCGGCGCCGACAGCCTGGATGATCTCCGGGAATGGGTGGCGGAACGCTGCATGATGGCAATTGCCGCCGGAGCTGCACCCCATAGCATTCATACGACCCGCATGATCCCGAAGCGGATGGAGGAGCTCCTGGATGGCGGTTCACTCTATTGGGTGATCAAGGGACAGGTGCTCGCGCGGCAGAAGCTCCTGGACATCCGGTGCGTCACCAGAGCAGACGGCATATCGCGCTGCGAACTGGTGCTTGGTCCGGAAATCGTCGAGACGACGCCCCAGCCCAAGCGTCCTTTCCAGGGCTGGCGGTATTTCAAAGCGGAAGACGCGCCGCGAGACCTGATCGGCATGGGCGAAAGCGTCGCCGCCATGCCTGAGGACCTGAGGCGTGAACTGGCCGAACTCGGATTGCTCTAGAGTTACTGGGTTCGCGGCAGGCCGACCTGCAGGCGGACTGCCGCGTGGCCGTCAGACGGACCGATGTGAAGGTGTATCCGGGCCTGAGGCTGCGACTGGCGCCAGGCGCGCGCACCGTGACTGAGCAGCAGCGCAACCAGATCCCTGGTCCGACCGCGTGACTTTGACAGCCCCGCACCGGCAAGCCGCATGGCGGCCTCGTGGATCGGATGGAGTGCCACGCCCTTTGCAGGACGCTTCAAGCCGGGCGCGAACGGTGCGTTCGCGATGTTCTCGTATGCCGTCATCTTGTGCCTCGTAAACGCAAAACAATCGAGGTTGATGCGGGACTTCTACTCGCCCCTCTGACACAGCGCCGGCCCGCGGCGCTGCATCGATTTAAAACCCTAAGCCAGCACGTGGTACAGCGCGGTTACTGCTGGGACGCCCAGCAGTTGACGCCGTGCTTCTTGAGCGACTTGCACGTATCGACGGCGGCCTTCTGATCCGCGAACCCACCGAACCTGGCGCGGTAGAGTTGCTCGCCGTTCGCGTTGACTGCAACCGTGAAGGGTTTGGCGGTACGCAATACCTTGCCGCCCTTGTCCTGCGCCTTTTGCAGGAGTTCGCTCGCCATCTTTTCGCTGGGCGAAACGCCGACCTGAATAACCCAGCCGGAAATCGTGTCTGCGGGAATCTTCGACGCGGTAGAGGCCGTCGTCACTTCGTCCAGGTCACTCGCCGCGTC
>DASUPM010000261.1:0-2374 GCA_036281095.1 Pseudorhizobium sp. | reverse complement strand
CCGTTCCGGAGAGAAGCAGCCAGGTCAGGATGGTCACCACCGCGCCGACGACGGCGATGGTCATGTATTGCCGGGTCAGGTAGGCCTGCGCCCCCTCCCGGATATAGCCTGCGATTTCCTGCATGCGGGCATTGCCCTGATCAGCAGCCAGCACGCTCCGCGTCGCCCAGACGGCATACGCGACCGACAGCAGGCCGCACACGATCACACCGAAAATTACGGTCATTCGCTTTCTTCCTCTCCCTTTCGCCGACGAGTCCCCTCGCAGCATGAACCGGCAACCGCCTCCCCTCCAAGGAACCAATGGTCGCCATGCGGAGGGGAGATTGCCCGGGAGGATGAGGTTGCGTCAAGCCCTAGAAAAACAAGAGGCTCAGGCGGTTTTCGCAGCCGCCGTCCTGCGCAGCAGGAGGAGGACAAGGACGAGGCAGACGATCGTCACCGGCCAGATGACGAGGTTCATCACCGACCAGCCCCAGGCCGTGAAGACCTTGCCGGACGAGAAGGAAGAAAGGGCGACGGTGCCGAAGAGGATGATGTCGTGGAAGCCCTGCACCTTGTCGGCCTCATGCGGGCGATAGCTGGAGGCAACGATCGCGGTCGAGCCGATGAAGCCGAAATTCCAGCCGATGCCGAGCAGCACCAGCGCTCCCCAGAAGTTCCACAGTTCGATGCCCATATGCGCCACGACCGCGCAGGCCATGAGAATCAACAGGCCGGCGGCGACGACCTTTTCCGTGCCGAAGCGGGAGATCAGCATGCCGGTGAAGAAGCTCGGGGCGAACATGGCAAGCACGTGCCACTGGATGCCGAGCGTCGCAAGATCGGTGGAGAAGCCGCAGCCGATCACCATGGCGAGCGGCGCGCCGGTCATCATGAAGGTCATCAGCGCGTAGGAACCGATGCCGCAGACCATGCCTGTGATGAAGCGCTGCGTCAGCACGATCTCCCTCAGCGGACGCACCGGCGCATCCTCGGCGGTCCGGACACCCGCCTCCGGCAGTTTCAATGCCGAGAGGATCAGGATCGCTGCGAGGTTGAGCGGGATCAGCGCCACGAAGGCGCCGGCAAAGGTGACCGGCTCGAACAGGTCCTTCGCCCAGATGGCCAGCTGCGGCCCGAGGATGGCGGAGACGATGCCGGCGGCGAGGATCCAGGAGATCGCCTTCGGCTTGTAGAAGCTCGGCGAGGCATCCGCCGCGGCGAAGCGGATTTTCTGGGTGAAGCCGCCTGAGACGCCGATGAGGAGCAGGCCGGTCGCGAAGAGCCAGAAGTCGTTGCGGAAGAGCGCCACGGCAGCGACCCCTGCCCCGACGGCTCCCATCAGCGCGCCGAGCATGAAGCCCGCCTGCCGGCCGAGGAAGCGCGCGGCGATGGCGACGGCGATGGCCCCCAGCGCCACGCCGACGTTGAAGCCGGTGAGCGGTGCGGTGGCAAGCGACTTATCGTCGCCCAGCATCTGGTAGCCTGCAAGCGCGCCGAGTGAGAAAGTGAGCGGCGGGGCCGAGCCGAGAATTGCCTGAACCATCGACAGGAGGAAGACGTTGCGCTTGGCATCCTTGAGGTGCCCCTGCAGCCCTTCGACGCTTCCTTCCATGGCTTTCGTCTTCCTATTTGGCGGCCGGTCCCCGGACCTGCTTGGCAATTCGGTCGAGGACCGCGTTGACGATCTTCGGCTCCTCGCCCTCCTCGAAGAAGGCCTGGGCGATCTCGACATACTCGGTGACGATCACCGGGACCGGGACGTCCTTGCGCTCGAGGATTTCGAAGGTTCCGGCACGCAGGATGGCGCGCAGCGTCGAATCGAGGCGCGACAGCGGCCAGTCGTTCTGCAGCGCGGAGCGAACGACCGGATCGATCTTCACCTGGTCGCGCACGACGCCGGAGACGATGGAGCGGAACCAGGAGGCATCCGCCTTCAGATAGGTCTCGCCGTCGAGTTCCTGGCCCAGGCGATGCGCCTCGTATTCGGCAACGATCTCCAGCACGCCGGTGCCGCCGACATCCATCTGGTAGAGTGCCTGGACGGCCGCGAGGCGCGCCGCACCGCGTTGATTGGCGGGCTTGACCGCCGGCTTGTCTGCGTTCGTCATCGGATCAACCATTCAGTTTTTCGCGCAGCGCGATCATCGTCAGCGCGGCGCGGGCAGCAAAGCCGCCCTTGTCCTTGTCGGAGCGGCGGGCACGCGCCCAGGCCTGCTCGTCGTTCTCGACCGTCAGGATGCCGTTGCCGATTGCCAGGGACTCCGAGACGGCAAGATCCATCAGGGCTCGGGAGGATTCGTTGGCGACGATCTCGAAATGATAGGTCTCGCCGCGGATCACCATGCCGAGCGCGACGAAGCCGTCATATTCGGTGCCGCCGTTCTCGCCG
>DASUPM010000260.1:0-3943 GCA_036281095.1 Pseudorhizobium sp. | reverse complement strand
TGGCGGCCGGCGAAGGCGGCATGATCGGCCGGCACGACGAGGTCGATGAAAGGACGACCGACGACATCTTCGCGGCTGTACCCGGTCGCCAGGAGCCAATAGTCGCTGACGGCAGCGACCAGGTCGTCCTGATCCAGCGAGAAAAGCATTGCCGGGGTGCGGTTATAGATCTCCGTCGCCTGCTGATGCGCCTGCTTCAGGTCCCGTTCGTCCCGTTCGAGCTGGATCTGCATCTCGTTGAAGGATGCCGCCAACTGACCCATTTCGTCGTTCGACTGCCAGTCCACGTGGTGGCGCGACCCGAGTTTCCGCGTCGCCTCGATGGCGGCGGTAAGCCGCATCAGCGGCGTGATGACCATGAGCCGATTGCCGACGAGTGCCGTGAGAAACATGGTGAGAACGGCGAAAATGAAAATGAAGATGAAAGCGACTTCAGTTTCATGCAGCGCTGCAAACCAGCCCGGTTCCTCAACAAAGACAGTGATGTCTCCGATTTCCTTCTGCCCCTGCAGGGCCTTGTAGCTTATCGGCAGCGAGAGGCTTTCCAGGCCGAACTTGAGGAGCCCGCGATCGGCTACCATGACCCTGAGCTTGCCCAGCCTGTCGTCCACCCGGACCGAATGCACGGCGGGATCGGCGACGATGGTCAGCACCGTCTGACGGACCGTTTCCTCGTCAAGATCCCAGACAGATTTTCCCAAGGCCTTGGCGTTAGTAGACAGCAGGATTTCCACGTGGGAACGCAGAGTAGCGGCAGCCTGTTGCGAGGAAAGCGCCAGGAACAGCGTGAACAGCGGGACAACCACGCCGAGCAGCGCGCCGGACACGATTGTAATGAAACGACTTTCCACTGAACGCTTCATTTTCGGCTGCCGGCCTCCCAGCCGCTCCTCCAGGGCAGTTTCAAGAATACCCGTTTCCGTTGAGGCCGAAGGTTATCTGCAACTCTTTAAGCTTCGATAAAACGGGGATGCCGGATGGCAAAGTCGATCAACGGGAAAGCAAAAACAACCCGCAAACCGGGCTGCGAACGAGAACAAGTCGAAACAAGGAAAAGAAAGTGCAAACAAAAAACCCGCCTGGACGAGGCGGGTTTTTCCTTGAACCTGTGAGGTTCTTCTTATTCGGAGGCCGGTGCTTCTTCTGCTTCCGGCTCTTCCGTGACGCCTGCTGCCGGAGCAACGATCGTCGCGATGGTGAAGTCGCGATCGGTGATGACCGGCTTCACGCCCTTGGGCAGGGTGACATGCGAGATATGGATGCTGCCGCCGATCTTGTGACCGGACAGATCCACCGTGATGAATTCCGGGATGGCGTCTGCCGGGCAGTGGAACTCGACCGTGTGACGGACGATGTTCAGCACGCCGCCGATCTTGATGCCGGACTTCTCTTCGTTGATGAAGTGAACCGGTACGTCGACGGTCACTTCCGTGTCCTTGGAGACGCGCAGGAAATCCACATGCATGGTGAAGTCGCGGACCGGATCCAGCTGATAGTCCTTCGGCAGGACCTGAATCTTCTTGCCGTCGACCTCGATGGTCGCGATGGTGGTCATGAAACCACCGGCATGGATGCGCTTCGTCACTTCGTTGGTCGAGAGTGCGATCGCGAGGGGGGCCTGCTTGTCACCATAGATGACGGCAGGAATCAAACCGTTGCGGCGAAGTTCACGGGCGGACCCCTTACCAACCCGTTCGCGCGCCTCGGCCTTGAGCTCATAAGATGCGTGGCTCATGGCATATCCTTTCGAGGTTATTTGGAGAGCCTTTCGACGCGGCGACGCAATCGAGAGACCGGGAGGACATCTCGCGACGCGCTCCATCCGCGTTGCCTCCAAGGGTGTCTGCGCGGACCGGGGGCCTATAGTACAACCGGGTCCCGATGGCAAGCACGCCTGCCATCCCGGACCGGCTAAACTTGTTTACCATCTTGGAGAACGCTTCCAACACACTTCTCATGTTAGCTGTTTCAGATCTTCAATGCCTGGAATCTTTCGCGATGGGCCATCTTCTCTCCTGCATCGTCACTGATCACGATCTTCGCTATGTGGCGGCAGCTGTCCTGGTCTGCGCTCTGGGGGTTACCCTGACGATCCGGCTGTACTCCCGGGTCCGGCGGGCTCGCGGGATCGAAAGGGGGCTGAGGCTGTTCCTGGCCGGTTTCATCGGAGGAACGACGACCTGGGCGACGCACTTCCTGGCCATGCTCGGCTATACGAGCAGCGGTGCCGTGGGTTACGAGCCGTGGCTGACGGTGATCTCCCTGGTGGTCGCGATCGCGAGCTTCATAGCCGGCTTTTCGATATCCGCCAGCGGAGGGCGATCCCTCCTGCTGGAAGCGGGCGGCGTCGTCGTCGGGTTCGGTATTGTCGCCATGCATTATCTCGGCATGGCTGCTTATGAATTGCAGGGGAGCATCATCTGGGACTGGCGGTATGTCGCCGCCTCGCTGGTCGCGGGCGCCGTGTTCGGCGGCCTTTCGCTGAACCGTATAGGCCGACCGATAAGCCCCATATGCCAGTACAGCTCCATCGCGGCGCTGATCCTGTCGATAGCTTCGGCTCATTTCGTGGGAATGGCGGCGGTCGAGGTGGTGCTCGACGAGACATTCGCGATGCCCGCTACGATACTTCCGCCGGTGATGCTGGGCCTCGGCGTCCTCGGCGTCATGCTGGTTCTGCTTGCCATGGCCGCCGCAACTTACGTGATCGACACCACGACGATGCAGGACGCGGTCGAGCGCTATCGGCATCTTTCGCTGCACGATCCCCTGACGGGCCTTCCCAACAGGGCTTCCTTTACGGAGGAGCTTGCGCTGGTTTCTGCACGAGCCGGCAGTGGCAATGCGAAGGTCGCGGTCCTTTCATTCGACCTCGACCGTTTCAAGGAGGTCAACGACGTGCATGGTCATGCGGCCGGCGACGTGGTCCTTCAGGTGATCGGGGAGCGGCTCACAAGCCTGGTGGGAGAAGGCGAGTTTGCCGCTCGGATCGGCGGCGACGAATTCGTGGCGATGACCGCCCGCTACTACGCCAAGGCAGATGCGTCGCGCTTCGCCCAGCGCATCATCGCCGAGATCTGCAAGCCGGTGGAGTGGCGGGGCAATTTCCTCAGCGTCGGAACCAGTGTCGGCATCGCGATCCTCGAGGACGACGCTTCGCTCGACGATCTGCTGGCACAGGCGGACGTCGCCATGTATCGGGCCAAGAGCACCGGCAGCAATGCGGTATGCTTTTATGATGCTTCGATGGATCAGGCCGTCCGCGAACGCAATATCCTTGCCATGGACATGCGGGCGGGGCTTCAGAAGGGACAGTTCCAGCTCTATTACCAGCGCCAGAACAATACCTTCACCGGAGAGGTGGTGGGATTCGAGGCGCTGCTGCGCTGGAACCATCCGACCCGGGGGATCGTCGCGCCTTGCGAGTTCATTCCCATCGCCGAAAGCAGCGGCTTCATCGTCGAACTAGGCGAATGGGTCATCCGCGAGGCTTGCCTGGAAGCGGCGAGCTGGCTCAATCCGCTGACCATTGCCGTGAACGTCGCGACCCAGCAGCTTGCCGACCGACAGTTCCCTGCCTCTGTCCAGAGCATACTGGAGGAGACGGGGCTCGACCCCGCACGGCTCGAGCTGGAAATCACCGAGACCGGCATCATTGCCGACCATCAGCGGGCGCTACAGACGATCCGTCATCTCAAGAGCCTCGGCGTGAAGATTGCCATGGACGACTACGGAACGGGTTATTCGTCGCTGTCCATGCTGCTGACCTTCCCCTTCGACAAGATCAAGATCGACCGCCAGTTCGTGGACGGCGTGGCGAGCAGTTCCCAGTCCGCCGCGATCGTCAGGTCCACGCTGATCCTCGCTCAAAGCCTCAACATCCCCGTGCTTGCAGAAGGCGTGGAGACGGACGACCACATCAAATTCCTCCGAGACGAGGGTT
>DASUPM010000259.1:0-2848 GCA_036281095.1 Pseudorhizobium sp. | reverse complement strand
CGACCCGCTGTTTGCGCTCGCGCTCCGGGACGCCGGCAAGCTCCAGGCCGAAGCCGACATTCTCCGCCACCGTGCGCCACGGCAGGAGCCCGAACTGCTGGAAGACCATCGAGACCGTATGCATGCGCAGGTCGCGCAGCGTCTTGCCGGACGTCTTGTAGGGATCGATCGGCCCGTTCGCGGTCTTGACCTGGACATTGCCGCGCGCCACCGGTGCGAGCCCGTTCACGGCGCGCAGGAGCGTCGATTTGCCCGAGCCGGACAAGCCCATCAGGACGAGGATCTCGCCCTCCTTGACGTCGAGCGAGGCATTGGCGACGCCGACGACGATCCCGGTCTCAGAGCTGATCTCGTCGCGGCTCTTCCCCTGATCGACGAGGGCGAGTACCTCCGCCTGCCTGTTGCCGAAGACGATGTCGACGTTTTTGAAGACGACTGCAGCGGTCATGTGCCGTCTCCCGAGGCTGGCCGGAACATTCGGTCGAGAATGATCGCGAGGATGACGATGCAGAGACCGGCCTCGAAACCGCGCGCGATGTTCACCGTGTTGAGCGCGCGCACCACCGGCACGCCGAGGCCATTGGCGCCGACCAGTGCTGCTATGACCACCATGGAGAGCGACAGCATGATCGTCTGGGTCAGGCCGGCCATGATCTGCGGCATGGCGTAGGGCAGTTCCACCTTGCGCAGGATCTGCCCCGGGGTGGCGCCGAAGGCGAGTGCGGCCTCCGTCAGAGCGTCCGGCGTGGAAACGATGCCGAGGCGGGTCAGGCGGATCGGGGAAGGGATCGCGAAGATGACGGTGGCGATCAGGCCGGGAACCATGCCGAGGCCGAAGAGGATCAGCGCCGGGATGAGATAGACGAAGGTCGGGATCGTCTGCATCAGGTCGAGCACGGGACGCATCGCTTCATAGAGCCAGGCGCGCCGGGCGGCGGCGATGCCGAGGGGGATGCCGACCAGCATGCTGACCGCCGTGGCCGCCACGACGAGCGCGAGCGTCTCGGTAGTTTCCTCCCAATAGCCCTGGTTGATGATCAGCAGCAGGCCGAGCGCCGTGAACAGTGCGACGCCGATGGAGCGGCGGAACCACCAGGAAAGCGCTGTCATGACGGCGACGATGACCAGCGGGTGGGGGGCCTGGAGGACGAAGAGCAGCGCGTCGATGACCACGGATAAGATGGTGGAAAGCCGGTCGAAGAACCAGGCGCCGTTTGCGGTGAGCCAGTCCACGAAATCCTTGGCCCAGTCTCCGAGGCGCAACTGGCCGTCAGAGTCCACAAGCCATTCCGGGAGCGAGCCTACCAGGTCAGAAAACACGTGCGATGCCACCTCAATTTATGGGGAAGGCCAAGAGAGGGGCCGGCGAGCCGGCCCTTCGACAGGATCAAAGGCCGAGTTCGGACTTCACGGCCGCCGTGGCATCGCCGCCGTCGCGGGTGGTGACACCCTGCAGCCAGGGCGTGACGGCATCGGGGTTCTTCTTCAGCCACTCGGTGGCCGCATCTTCGGCCTCCTCGCCATCGTTGAGGATCGCGCCCATGATCTCGTTCTCCATGGGCAGCGAAAACCTCAGGTTCTTAACGAAGGTTCCGACGTTGGGGCATTCTTCCGTATAGCCGGCGCGGACATTGGTGAAGATCTCGGCGCCGCCGAGGTTGGGGCCGAAGATGTCGTCGCCGCCGGTGAGGTAGGTCAGCTTGAAGCTCGCGTTCATCGGATGCGGTTCCCAGCCGAGGAAGACGATCGGCTCGCCGGCACGGTCGGCGCGCGCGACCTGTGCCAGCATGCCCTGTTCGGACGATTCGACGACCTCGAAGCCTTCGAGGTCGAGGGTATCGTTCTCTACCATGTCGAGGATCAGGCGATTTCCGTCATTGCCGGGCTCGATGCCGTAGATCTTGCCTTCCAGCTCTTCCTTGTGCTCGGCGATGTCCTTGAAATCCTTGATGCCGAGTTCAGCGCCCGCGGCATTGGTCGCCAGCGTGTACTTGGCGCCGGTGAGGTTGGGGCCGTAGGATTCGACCGACTTCTCCTCGCGGTAAGGGGCGATATCGGCCTCCATCGTCGGCATCCAGTTGCCGAGGAAGACGTCGATGTCCTTGTTCTTCAGGGAACTGTAGGTGACCGGGACGGAGAGGACCTTGATGTCCGTCTCGTAGCCGAGCGCCTGGAGCAGAACGGAAGCCGTTGCCGTGGTTGCGGTGATGTCCGTCCAGCCGACGTCGGAAAAACGGACGGTGCCGCAGGCTTCCGGTTCGGCTGCGGAGGCTGGCCCTCCGAGAGCGATGACCGAGACGGCCCCCACGAGCAGGATCTTGAAGGCTTCGGTCATTGTCATCGCGGTGCTCCCTGTTTTTTTGTTCCAGGGTCATTATCAACATCTGCGGGAATGAGGCAAGCTTGCGTCAGCGAGCCTGCGCCGTGTCGGCTTTGCAACGGACCGTCGCCGGATAGGCCGGTGGCGGCGTTTTCCTGTGGTTTCCGGGGCCGGCGGACTTTTCCTCCGGGGGCGGCGGGATCACAAGGGGGCATGGCCAAGCTCTATTTCAACTACGCGTCCATGAATGCGGGAAAGTCGACGCTTCTCCTGCAGGCGTCCTACAATTACCAGGAACGGGGAATGCGCACCGTGATCCTGACGGCGGCGCTCGACAGCCGTGCCGGGGCCGGGCGCGTCGCCTCGCGCATCGGGCTCCATGCGGACGCGATCCCGTTCCGGGAGGGTGACGATCTCTTTGCATTGATCGACGATCTGCACCGCAGCGAGCCCATCGCCTGCGTGTTCATCGACGAGGCGCAGTTCCTGTCGCCCGAGCAGGTCTGGCAACTGGCGCGCCTTGCGGAC
>DASUPM010000258.1:0-2589 GCA_036281095.1 Pseudorhizobium sp. | reverse complement strand
AGGGTATCGAGCCCAGAAGATAGCCCAGAACCATCGCTGCAATGGCGACGCCGCCGCCGATCTGCCAGTTCAACAGGTCATTCACCGGCTCGTCTCCTCAAAGGGAATGGACGCAAGTGCCGCCGACATAGGTCGCGATCGCGCGGCCGGAGAAGCGGGCGTCTTCGAAGGGCGTGTTCTTGGAGCGCGACAGGAGCGCGTCCTTCGACACGATCCATGGCTCGTCCAGATCGATCAGCGTGATGTCGGCCCTGGCACCCGGCCTCAACGTGCCTGCCTCCAAACCGAAGATCTGCGCCGGGCGGGTGGACATGGCATCGATCAGGCGCATCAGCGGCACCTGACCCGAATGATGCAGGCGCAACGCAGCGGCCAGCATCGTTTCCAGCCCGACGGCACCATCCGCAGCATCGGCGAAGGGCAGGCGCTTGGTATCCACATCCTGCGGATCATGCGACGATACGATGATGTCGATGGTGCCGGCGGCCAGTGCCTCGACCATCGCAGCGCGATCGTCTTCCGTGCGCAGTGGCGGCGACAGCTTGAAGAAGGTGCGGTACTCGCCGATGTCGTTCTCGTTGAGGCAGAGATGGTTGATCGAGATGCCGCACGTCACGTTCGCCCCACGGTTTCGTGCGATCTGGATTGCCTCAGCGGATCCGGGGACGGAGATCTTTGCCGCGTGATATTTCGCCCGCGTCAGGCCGGCGATGCGAAGGTCCCGTTCGAGGGGAATGATCTCGGCTTCCGGGGGGACGCCGGCAAGCCCGAGCCAACTGGCGAACAGCCCTTCGTTCATCACGCCGTTGCCGATGTATGTCTCGCGCGGCTCGAGCGCGACGACGGCATCGAATTCCCGGGCATAGGTCATGGCTCGACGGAGAACCAGCGTGTCCGGCAGCGCGTTGCGGCCGTTGGTGAAGGCGACGGCGCCTGCCTCCTGAAGAAGCCCGATCTCGGTCATCTCTTCGCCGGCGAGGTCTTTCGTCAGGGCTGCCGCTGGATGGACGTTGACCATCGCCTTGTCGCGCGCGGTCTTCTTGACGAACTCCACCAGCGCCACGTCGTCGAGCACCGGCTCGGTATCCGGCATCATGATGAACGAGGTGACGCCGCCCGCGGCAGCCGCTCGGCTCGCCGATTCGATGGTCTCGCGATGTTCTGCCCCTGGCTCGCCGACGAAGACGCGTGCATCGACCAGGCCGGGTACCGCGAGCAGACCCTTGTAGTCGCGAATCTCCGCCCCTTCCGGCGCCCCCTGGTTGCGGGCCTCGGCACCGGCTGCGAGGATCGCGCCGTCCTCTCCGACGATGATCGTACCGGTCTCGTCGAGGTTGCGGGAGGGGTCGATGATGCGGGCATTGTTGAGAACGAGTGGCTTCATCATGTGTCGGCTCCCTCGCTTCTCGGTCCGCGGTTCTGCGACAGGAGCAGCGTCTCCATAACGGCCATGCGCACGGCGACCCCCATTTCGACCTGTTGCTCGATCACGCTCTGCGGTCCATCGGCCACCTCGGAGGCGATTTCCACGCCGCGGTTCATCGGGCCCGGATGCATGACAAGCGCATCTTCCTTGGCGGCCTTCAGCTTCTCGGCGTCCAGGCCGTAGAAGTGAAAGTATTCTCTGACCGAGGGGACGAAGGAGCCCGACATCCGCTCCCGCTGCAGCCGCAGCATCATCACGACGTCCGCATCCTTCAGCCCTTCCTCCATGGAATGGAAGACTTCCGCGCCCATCTGCGCGATGCCGGAGGGGAGGAGCGTCGCCGGGGCGACTACGCGAACCCGCGCACCCATGGCGTTCAGCAGCAGGATGTTGGAGCGGGCGACGCGCGAGTGCAGCACGTCGCCGCAGATCGCGACGATGATGCGCGAGAGCTTGCCCTTGGCGCGGCGGATGGTCAGGGCGTCGAGGAGGGCCTGCGTCGGATGCTCGTGCTGGCCGTCGCCGGCGTTGACGACGGAGCAGGCAACCTTCTGCGCCAGGAGAGCTGCCGCGCCGGCGGAGGAGTGGCGCAGCACCAGCACGTCCGGGTGCATGGCGTTCAGCGTCATCGCCGTGTCGATCAGCGTCTCGCCCTTTTTCACGGAGGAATTGCCGACGGACATGTTCATCACGTCGGCGCCGAGGCGTTTGCCGGCCAGCTCGAAGGATGATTGCGTGCGGGTGGAGGCTTCGAAGAAGAGGTTGATCTGGGTCAGGCCGCGCAGCGTCGAGGTCTTCTTTTCCCGCTGACGGCTGATCTGGACGGCCTCGTCGGCCTTGTCGAGAAGATAGGTGATGTCCTGTTCGGTAAGACCCTTGATGCCGAGAAGGTGGCGGTGGGGGAAGAAGACCATGAGGCGTCTCCGCTTGCGTTCGGGCGTCTATAATGACTGGCTGGGAATCGGGCAAGCGAATGCCCGGGAAAAGTCGGTTCATCCTCATGCAATTTTCAGAGAAACGGGCTAGAAGCCGAACATGACACAAGATAGCCCGACCGAACAAAAGCTTGCAGAGCTGAACCAGCCGAAACCCTGGTCCGGCATCAACGCCTACCGCTCCGATCCTCTGGTGGTCGATCTGACGGCCGGACTGCATCGGAACCT
>DASUPM010000257.1:0-4309 GCA_036281095.1 Pseudorhizobium sp. | reverse complement strand
CGGAGGATGTCGAACGCCTGTCCGGCGAACTGCGCGACACGATGATGGTCCTGCGCATGGTTCCGGTGGCGCAGCTGTTCAGCCGCTTCCGCCGCCTTGTGCACGACCTGGCGCACGAAACAGGCAAGGTCATCGAGCTCGTGACCGAAGGGGAGACCACCGAGGTCGACAAGAGCGTCATCGAACGCCTTGCGGATCCTCTGGTGCATCTTGTCCGTAATTCCTGCGATCACGGCCTGGAGCCGGCCGGGGAACGTCGCGCCGCCGGCAAGCCGGAAGCCGGCAGGATTTTCCTTTCTGCACGGCAGCAGGCCGGCGAGGTCATCATCACGATCAAGGACGACGGCCGCGGCATCAGCAAGGAGCGCGTCCGTGCAAAGGCAGAAGCCTCCGGCCTCATCGCCGCGAATGCCGTGCTGACGGACCAGGAACTCTACCAGCTGATCTTCCAGCCCGGCTTCTCCACGGCGCAGGAAGTGACCAACCTTTCGGGTCGCGGCGTGGGCATGGACGTCGTCAAGCGCACCATCGATGCGCTACGCGGCACGATCAACGTCGTCAGCCGCCCCGGCGAGGGATCGGAAATCTCACTCGCCATCCCGCTGACGCTCGCCATCATCGACGGCCTTCTGGTCCGCGTCGGCAGCGGCCGCTACGTCATCCCGCTTTCGGCGGTCGAGGAATGCCTCGAACTTTCCGTTGAAGAGGACATGCGCTCGCGCGGACGCAGCTTCATTTCGCTGCGGGACAGCCTGGTGCCGTTTATCCGGTTGCGCGATCTCTTCTGCACCGGCACGACGCCCGATCCCTTCCAGAAGGTCGTGGTGATCTCCACCGGCGCCGAGCGTGTCGGCCTGGTGGTGGATCAGATCATCGGCGACCACCAGACCGTCATCAAGGGCATGTCCAAGCTCCACCACGACGTCGCCACCTTCTCCGGCGCGACGATCCTCGGCGACGGCAACGTGGCGCTCATCCTCGACGTGGGACATCTGGTGGCGGAAGGGCAGCAACAGGAGGCGCAACTGCGCGCGGCGGGATGAGTGAAGCAGCAAGAACGATCCCGGAAGCCGTATGGGCAGGACGCGAGGAAATCGAGGTCGTCACCTTTGACATCGCCGGAGAGGTCTTCGCCCTCGAGGCCGCCGCCGTCCAGGAAATCCTCGATCTCCTTCCCGAGACGACCGTCCCCGGCGCCAAGGCCTTCGTGGGCAGCGTCATAAATTTTCGCGGCAAGGTCATCCCGCTGGCGGATATCCGGCTGGCCTTCGGCATGGACGCCACCAAGCCCACGATCGACAGCCGGATCATCGTCATCGAGCTCGATGTCGAGGGCGAGCCGACCCTGACCGGCATCCGGACCGACAAGGTCCATGAGGTGACGACTCTTGTCCGCAGCGCCGGCGAGCCGCCGCCGAGCGTCGGCATGCGCTGGCGCCCGGACTTCATCGACTGCCTGGTGAAGCGCGGAAACGACTTCATCATCCTCCCGAATTTAAAGGCGATCTTCTCCGCTCGGCACGACCAGCGGAAGTCCGGCTCCAGCACCAACTAAGTCCGAGAGGCAACCCAATGCGTGCGACGATCAAATTCAAACTGGGGGCCGCCTTCGGCTTCATCATCCTGATGCTGTTGGCAACGGCCGGCTATGGCATCTTCAGCCTGAGCAGCCTCAACCAGACGCTGGAAACGGTCATTCAAGGCCCGGCAGCGCGGTTGAACCTGGCCCAGGAGCTGTCCAACGAGCAGTTGCAGCAGATCCGCCAGCAGAAGAACCTGCTGATGGCAACGAGCACGCAGGAAATGCAGGGCTACATCACCAAGGGTGACGAGGCCCGCCGCAAATTCGATGAAGCGTTCACGTCGGTGCTGGCGCTGGCGACCGAACAGGGCATGGTATTCTGGAACAAGTTGGAGGGGTTCACCAACGAGTTCCGCAAGCAGGACGACCGCATCCGCTCTCTGATGCTCGCGGGCAACGCTCCCGCCGCTGCCCAGGTCTCGGCCGACGAGGCGCGCACCGTCACCAACGAGATCGATGCGCTGCTGGCCGAGGTTCTTACACTGGAGCAGGCGCGGCTCAAGGAGGCCGACGTCAACGCCGACCAGGATTACGCACAGACTCGGCTGGTGATGATCGTCGTCGCCGCCACAGCCGTCCTGATTGCCGTGGCTGCAGCCTTCTGGATCGCGATGAGCATCAATCGGGGCCTGCGCAACGCCATCCAGTCCGTGCAGAACGTCGCGGAAGGCGATCTGACGCGCTTCGCCTCGATCACCAGCAAGGACGAGATCGGCGACATGCTGGGCTACGTCAACACCATGATCGAGCGCCTGCGCGGTGTCGTTGCCGATGCCCTTGCGGCCTCCGACAACGTCTCGTCCGGCAGCCAGGAACTCTCCTCAAGCTCCGAGACGCTTTCCCAGGGCGCGACCGAACAGGCGTCCGCCGCCGAAGAGGCATCCGCCTCGATGGAGCAGATGGCCGCAAACATCAAGCAGAACGCCGACAACGCCGCGCAGACGGAGAAGATCGCCCGTCAGTCCTCGCGCGACGCCGAAACCTCCGGCCAGGCCGTCAACCGTGCCGTCGGCGCCATGCGCACCATCGCCGACAAGATCTCCATCGTCCAGGAGATTGCCCGCCAGACCGACCTGCTCGCCCTCAATGCCGCCGTGGAAGCGGCCCGTGCCGGCGAGCACGGCAAGGGCTTCGCGGTCGTCGCCTCGGAAGTCCGCAAGCTTGCCGAGCGTTCGCAGGCCGCCGCCGCCGAGATCAGCGCGCTGTCCGGCGAGACGGTGCAGGTCGCGACCGAAGCCGGCGAGATGCTGGGCCGGCTGGTGCCGGACATCCAGAAGACGGCGGAACTCGTGTCGGAAATCTCCGCCGCCTGCCGCGAACAGGATATCGGGGCCTCCCAGATCAACGAGGCGATCCAGCAGCTCGACAAGGTGACCCAGCAGAACGCCGGCGCGTCGGAAGAAATGTCCGCAACGTCGGAAGAACTCGCAGCACAGGCGGAGGAACTGCAAGCCTCCATCGCCTTCTTCCGGGTGGATGCAGCGGGCGGAAAGTCTGCGAAGACGGCCGCCCCGGCAAAGGTGGCGGCAAAACCTGCAGCCCGCGCCTCCGCACCCGTCAGGGCAGCCAAGCCGGATCAGTCGGTATCGGCACAGCAGGCCCGCGCAAAGGGCTTCGCCCTCGACATGTCGATGGGCGGGCCGGACGCGGACGATGTGCACTTCCGCGAAAGCGCTTAAGCAATGAGCTTCCCGGGCTCATCAAGCCCGGGAAGGCCCACACGCATGTACGCGGGTGGCAGTATGTCGGACCCCGGCAGAAGAGTGAATGCATCGCCTCTTCCTCCTTCGATCCCGTTTCTTCAGACATGACGAAGAAACATCAATGACACCCTCGCCTTGAGGACTACGGCTATGCGATTGACGATCAAACTGAAGTTGGCACTTGCGTTCGGTTTTCTTATTCTCGTTGTATGCTCATCTGCTGCATTGGGAATATACGACCTTGAGAAGATGAACGCTCTGAGAAACGGGCTCATCGAAGGTCCGATACAGCAGGACGACTACGCTAACGATATCGCCGCCGCGTTCGACGGACTTGGCCTGGCCGAAGGCGATCTCCTGCTGGCAAACAGTCCCGAACGGGCTGCCAAGGCGAAGGCGACAATCGCAGAAGAGCGCAAAGCCTTCGAACAGGCATTGAACGACGGGCAGCGCGATGCGCCGGACGAGTTCAAGCCGAAGTGGGAAGCCATCCGGGACTTCTGGGGCGACTATCTTGCGATCAACAACAAGGTCATTTCTCTTGTGGAAGCCGGCGCGAGGGAAGCCGCGCTGGAGGTGAACCAGCTTGAAGGCACTGTCGCGAGCGAGAAGCTGGACGCACTCACTGAAGACCTGGCAGCACAGACAGAGACTGCCATCAAGGACTCCGACCTTGTTGCCGATGCGAACTTCGATGCTGCGTTCTATCTCCTGCTTTCCATGGCTGGGGTCGCTCTGGTCCTGGCCACCGCGGCAGCTTTCTGGATTACGCTTGGCATTAACCGCGGCTTGGCGGGTATACGCCGCGTCGCCGACGCCGTTGCCATCGGCGACCTCGATCAGAACGTGGTGATCAAGACCAACGACGAGATCAGGGACGTCGTCGACACGATCAATGTCATGACGTCCAACCTGCGCAATACGGCAAACATTGCCGACCAGATTGCCAACGGCAACCTGACCGTCTCGCCGAAACCTCTCTCGGACAAGGATATCCTCGGTCTCTCGCTTCAAAGCATGGTCG
>DASUPM010000256.1:0-3590 GCA_036281095.1 Pseudorhizobium sp. | reverse complement strand
CGTTAATGCACCTCGACCCGGATTCAATTGCAGTCAACCATCTTCCGGAACCAGAGAGTAACCCTGCCGAAAGGTTTATGGCCGAAGGCGGATTTGAAGTGCCACCCGTTTACACTTCCCTCGTTCTCCATTGGCAGCGTGAACCGCAAACGGGGCGAGGAAAGCCCTGTCGGTGCATGTGTAGCGAGTGGATCCGACAATGAACAAGATGCTTCTGCTGGCCTTCGGGCTTATTCCGGCATTCGCGACGGTGGCGCAGGCCAATGACCGTTACCGCGAACGTCCCCCCGTGATCGTAAGCCCGGACCTGACGGCCCCCTGGGTGATGCAGCTCGGCGGCGGCAATGTACGACCTGTGGTTTACCCGGTACGCCCGCCCCAGCCGCGCGGCATCTTCCAGCAACGGCCGCGGAGCGACGCCCGTCCTCGGCGCGGTCATGCCCAGCCGGTCGCAGTAAGACCCAACAAGGTCATCCGAGGCCAGATCGAACCGCAATTCCTGCCGCAGGTAGTCTCCTACGAGAGCAAGCATGCGCCCGGAACGATCGTCATCGATACGAACAACCGGTTCCTTTATCTGGTGACCGGCAACGGACAGGCGCGTCGCTACGGCGTCGGCGTCGGTAAGCCCGGCTTCGAATGGGCGGGGACGCATTCCGTCACGCGCAAGGCAGAATGGCCGCGCTGGACGCCGCCCAAGGAAATGATCGCGCGGGAGGCCGCCAAGGGACATTTCCTGCCGGCCACGATGGAAGGCGGTCCTGCCAACCCGCTCGGCGCGCGGGCCATGTATCTCGGCTCGACGCTCTACCGCATTCACGGAACCAACGCCCCCTGGTCGATCGGCAGCGCCGTCTCTTCCGGCTGCATCCGCATGCGCAACGAAGATGTCGTGGACCTGTATGAACGGGTAAAGGTCGGCACCAGGGTCGTCGTGATGTAAAGAATGTGGCCGGATCGCAACGATCCCGACGCATTGTCCAACCGCAGCCGCGATTCGTTCCTCCTCATCTTGCCGGATGAGGGGAGCAAGGACATCTTGCTCCCCTTTCACCGGCACGACGACACAAGAGGTAAGGGATGAAATTGCGGATCATGCTGATGGCGGTCGCCGGTCTGGCGGCAGCAATGATGGCGGGAGAGGTTCCTGCCCAAACCTCGGCATCTGCGCGGCAGCAGACGACGGCGAGCGACGTCGCACCTTCGGTGCGCAACCGGGCCGTGCCGGAGAAATACAAGCGCCGCATGGTGCGCTTCTCCACCAACGAGGCACCCGGCACGATCATCGTCGATACCAACAACAAGTTTCTCTACTACGTGGAGGGCCGGAACCGCGCGACCCGCTACGGCATCGGGGTCGGACGCGAAGGCTTCGGCTGGTCCGGCGTCGTCAAGATCGGCCGCAAGGCCGAGTGGCCCTCGTGGACGCCGCCGGCCGAAATGCGCCGCCGTGAAGCGGCCAGAGGCCATATCCTGCCCGCCGTCCAAAAAGGGGGGCCGGACAATCCGCTCGGCGCACGCGCCATGTATCTCTACAAGGGCGGACGCGACACGATCTTCCGCATCCACGGCACCAACCAGCCGTGGTCGATCGGGCTCAACCTCTCCTCGGGCTGCATCCGGATGATGAACAAGGACGTCGAGCACCTGTATGCGCGTGCACCGGTCGGCTCGAAGGTGATCGTCATCGGCCCCGGAAACAAGCAAGGCGACGTTGCCTTCCAGGACCGCGGGATCGACATCTTCCGGACATTGTTCGGTGGCTGACGCTTGAAAGCGGGCCGCATTAGGTCCGCTTTCATTTTCCCTTAAGCATAAGCAGCTAGGTTCCTCCCTAGTGAGGCAGAAATGCAACAGACCACGGCGGCGATGGACGCTAATGTGAGTCGCATCAACGCAACCAATCGGGCTCCCATGCACAAGATCGTTTCGCTCTCCCTGGCATCCACCGTTCTGGCTGCCGGCCTCGGTTTCCTGTCGCCGGTTCTGGCGGCGGACCTCGCTCCTGTCGAAGCGCCCTATGTGACTCCGACCACCAATACCGGGTATTTCGAAATTTCCGGCTACGGCGGCTGGCAGACCTCCCCGCACAGCGACGTGGAAGTGACCGGCATGGCCGACTTCACCGCCGGCTGGGACACGAATTCCTTCGAGATGCCTCCTTACTGGGGTGTGCGCGGTACCTACTGGTTCGGCGCGGGAAGCCTTGAGAACTTCGGCGTTTCGCTCGATTTCACTCACGCGAAAGTCTACGCCGACGACGGGACGCTGGACGAAACCGGCTGGTCGACCTTCGAGTTCACGGACGGCATCAACCTGCTGACGGTAAACGCCCTCTACCAGTTCCCGATCGAAGGCACCGGCTGGAAGCCCTATGTGGGCGTCGGCGTCGGCGTCAACGTGCCGCATGTGGAAGTGACGCGCGGCGCAGAGGAAACCTTCGAATACCAGTTCGGCGGAATGACGCTGCAGGCCCAGGCCGGCGTGAAATACGACATCAACGAACGCTGGTCGATCTTTGCCGAATACAAGGGCAACTATTCCTTCGTCGATGTGGATATCGACAGCGGCGATTCGCTCAAGACCGAGATCATGACGAACGCGGTGAACTTCGGCGTCGCATTCCGCTTCTGACGGAACAGCCGGGGAAAGATCGAAGGCCGGCCTCAGCGCCGGCCTTTTTCATGCGAGCTTTGCCGGCTTCGGCCCGCCATATGCCCAGTCCAGAAGCTCCACCGTGTGCAGGATCGGGATGGCGGTTCCCGTGGCGATCTGGGTCATGCAGCCGATATTGCCCGTCGCCACGATGTCGGCGCGCGTAGCTTCGATGTTCCTCACCTTGCGGGCCTTGAGCTGAGCAGAGATCTCGGGCTGCATGATGTTGTAGGTGCCGGCCGAACCGCAGCAGAGGTGGCCCTCCGCCGGGTCGCGAACCGCGAAGCCGGCGTTCCGGAGCAGCGTCTTCGGCGCCATGGTGATCTTCTGGCCGTGCTGCATCGAGCAGGCCGAGTGATAGGCGACCGTCAGGCCGCGGCTTTCCACCTGCGGAAGCTCCAGCGTGGCGAGATATTCGGTGATGTCCTTCGCCAGTGCCGAGACCCGCGCCGCCTTCTCCGCATAGGCCGGATCGAGGCGCAGCATATGGCCATAGTCCTTTATGGTCGTGCCGCAGCCGGACGCGGTGATGATGATCGCATCGAGACCGCCGTTTTCCACCTCGCGGAGCCAGACGTCGACATTGCGGCGGGCGAAGGCGAGAGCGGGCTCCTCCCTGCCCATGTGATGGACCAGCGCGCCGCAGCAGCCTTCGCCTTCCGGCACCACGACCTCCACGCCCAGGCGGTTGAGCAGGCGGATCGTCGCTTCGTTGATGGCTGGATCGAGGACCGGCTGAGCGCAGCCCGTGAGTATGGCCACCCGCCCGCGACGCGTCGTCTGCGCCGGGTGGCTGCCGGGCTCAGCAGAGCCCGAGCTGCGCAGCCGGCCTGTCGGCGCGAGGTCGAGCATGGCGGCCAGCGGCTTCAAGGCGGTTACCCTCCGGAACAGCGGCGAAAGCGGCCGACCGAGCCTTGCCAGCGAGAGCGCGAGCC